>JAFZPB010000291.1 GCA_017552595.1 Muribaculaceae bacterium | reverse complement strand
CCCTCGGGGTTGGCTATCATGTGAGCGTCGATGGCTACAGGCTGGAGCGATGCCTGAATTTGTCCGGGCGTTGCTCCTTTGGCGGCAAGTGTTGCCTTGCCGACAGCCGCCGAGCCGAGCATGCCAATGGTTTTCAAATCCTTCGACACCATCGAGCCTGCCGTCAGGCACGTCATCGTATAGTAATAGGAAATCTTCGGCCGCCGTCCTGCCAACAGTTTTGCCGCCATCCCGTCGGGAATATAGAGATAAGCATAAATCTTGCCTTCCTGCATGGCGTTGCGGGCCTCGGTGACCGACGCAAAGCGATACTTCACCCGCGAATTCTGCATGGCGTCGAGGTTGCGGACAAGGCTGCGCGACATGGAACTGTTGTCGTGGTCGATTACCCCTATGGGCAGGTCTTGCGGCAGTCCCTGGTCAAGCATCGTTGTGAAAAACAACACCAAAACCAGCGGGAACACGAGCATGCAAAAGCCGTAGATACGGTTTTTGCGCATAATGCCGAATTCACGCAGCGCGATGTCGAAGATTTGAGAAAGAAATTTCATCAACTTCTCTGTGGTCAATCCTTATTTTTGAGAATCACCGACATGCCGGGACGTACGCCGTCAAGTTTCTCCAACGGACGTGCCTTGACTTCGAAGGTCTTTTGGTCGTACTGACCGCTGGCCTTTGTGGCTTTCCAAACTGCGAACGAGCCCTTATCTTTCATATAATAGACCTTCATTTTCAATTCCTTATCGATTGCGGGCACTGAAACCGTTATCTCAGAGCCAATCTTCACATTCTTTAATTGGTCCTCGCGGATGTTGAACGTTGCCCACGGGTCGTCCATCAAGGCGATTGACATGATGGGGGTGCCGTTGCCGACGAGTTCGCCCACTTTTGGATAGACATCTGTTACCTCGCCGTCCATCTGCGCAATCTGCACAGTCTCACGGATATAACTCGACACTTCCTGCACTGCGCCGCGAGCCTGTCCGACAGTGGCCGACGCCGCCTGACGCTCTTCAACGCGGGCACCGTTCAAAGCCATATCATACTGGCTCTGCGCGGCCTTCACCTGCGCCTGTGCAGCCTTGTATAAAGCCTCGACCTCGTCACGCTTTTGCGCCGACACCACATCCTGGCTGTACAATCGTTGCATGCGGTTGTACGACTTTTCGGCAATCTCCAGTCCGGCCTTCGCCTGCTCAAGAAGTTGCTTTGCCGACTGAATGATTTCCTTACGGGCACCGTTGCGGGCCATGCGCTCCATAGCCGATGCGGCATCGACGGCGCTTTTCGCCTGCGACATCTTCGCCTCAACTTCAGGGGCCTCGATGATGGCAAGAGTGTCGCCCGCTTTCACAAAGTCGCCTTCTTTGGCACGAAGTTCGAGGATGCGCCCGGGCACTTTACCCGACACACGATATTCCTCAACTTCCATTTCTCCCTGAATCACTTCAGGGTCGCGGTCAAGTGCGAAGAAACCGATGAGCGCCACTATAGCCACTACTGCTGAGAAACCTGCAACAGCCAACAGGATGTTGTTATGCTGTTTTTTTTCTTGATTTGACATAATCTATATATTTTAAATCTTTAATATTCAATATTATAAATTCTACTTTGAGTCGATGATATATCCGAACGCGCAGAGGCGACTTTCTTGTCAGTTTCGAATGCACGAAACGAGTTATATTTCAGTGGATAGTGTAAACCCGCCGGCATTCTGTTTGCAAAGTTAAGAAAATTTTCGATAAAGTTGAAAGTTTATATGGGATTTATGATTTGTACGAGACTGCGTCACGAGTACTCCGACATGCAACCACATAAATGCATACGCTTTTATAAATAACCAAAGGTTGTTGATGTTGTTTTTTATTGTGGCGGGAGTTTGATTTTTCATTGGGAATGCGGGGGCTTTTCGGCGCTGGGAAAAGGTAGTGGAATGTTAATAACTATTTTGGTAAAGTGTGAGGAAAAGTTTGGGGGATTTTGTAACTTTGCAACTCGGGAAGCGCCCGATTCGCGCCGCCCGTTTTTTACCTATAACAATCCGACGAAAACTACTATATGATACCATTCGTTCATCTACACGTACACTCGCAATTCTCCATTCTCGACGGTCAAGCGTCGGTAAAGGGCCTTGTCGATAAGGCTATCGCCGACGGCATGAAGGGCATGGCTCTTACCGACCACGGCAACATGTTCGGCATCAAGGAATTCCACGACTATGTAAACAAAATAAACGCCGACACCAACAAAGCCCTGAAGGAAGCCAAAAAGCGAATGGAAGAAGCCGAAGCCGCCGGCGACGCCACAGCCGCAGAAGCCGCAAAAAGCGAAATCGACGGTCTTAAACATCACTTGTTCAAGCCTATCTTCGGTTGCGAAATGTATGTCGCCGACAACTCAATGCTCGACCAATCCGACAAGAACGACAAGGGCAAGCACTTGATAGTGTTGGCTAAGAACGAAAAGGGCTATCATAATCTCGTCAAACTCGTTTCGCAGGCGTGGACCGAAGGCTACTACTACCACCCACGCACCGACAAGGCCGCCATCGCCGCCCACCGCGAAGGGCTTATTATATGTTCGGCATGTCTCGGCGGCGAAGTTCCGAAACTTATTCTCAACGGCGAAATCAAAGAGGCAGAAAAGCGGATTTTATGGTGGAAAGAGACTTTCGGCGACGACTACTATCTGGAGTTGCAACGCCACAAGGCCACCGTCGAACGCGCCAACCACGAGACTTTCGAAAAACAGCAGGAAGTGAACGCCGTACTGATTGAAATGGCGCATAAACACGGCATCAAACTCATATGCACCAACGACGTGCACTTCATCAACGAGGACGACGCCGAAGCCCACGACCGTCTTATCTGCGTATCGACCAACCGTTTCGTTTCCGACGAAAGCCGAATGCTATACAGCAAGCAGGAATGGTTTAAGACACAAGAGGAGATGAACGGAATTTTCGGCGACGTGCCTGAAGCGCTGTCGAACACGCTCGAAATTCTCGACAAAGTGGAAACCTACTCCATCGACCACGACCCTATTTTGCCCAACTTCCCTCTTCCCGACGGCTTTACCGACAACGACGAATACCTTCGCTATTTGACCTACGAAGGTGCTAAAAAGCGTTGGCCGGAGTTGACTGACAAACTTCGCGAGCGCCTCGACTTCGAACTCGAGACCATCAAAAACATGGGTTTCCCGGGGTACTTCCTAATCGTGCAGGACTTTATCGCCGCCGCTCGACGTTTGGGCGTGTCGGTGGGTCCCGGCCGTGGTTCTGCCGCCGGTTCCGCCGTCGCCTACTGCCTCGGCATCACCCAAATCGACCCGATTAAATACGACCTCCTTTTCGAGCGTTTCCTCAATCCCGACCGTATCTCTTTGCCCGATATCGATATCGATTTCGACGACGACGGGCGTGCCGACGTGCTGAAATATGTCACCGACAAATATGGTGCCGACAAAGTAGCGCACATCATCACCTACGGCACTATGGCTGCGAAAATGGCCATCAAGGACGTGGCTCGCGTCGAGCAATTGCCTCTCGCCGAGAGCAACCGACTGACGAAATTGATTCCCGCCCACATGCCCGAAGACCCAAATAAGAAAGGCAAAGAATTAAAACCAACCCTCTCAAACTGCTACAAATATTTGCCACAATTCAAAGACGAATTAGAGAGCAAAGAGCCCCTAATCTGCTCCACGCTCAAATATGCGCAGCAACTTGAGGGCAACGTGCGCAACACCGGCGTTCACGCGTGCGGGGTAATTATCGGTAAAGACCCTATCACCGACCGTGTGCCGGTTTCGACCGCCACGGACAAAAACGGGGAAAAAGTGCTCGTCACACAATTCGAAGGCTCTGTAATCGAGCAAACGGGATTGATTAAGATGGACTTTCTCGGACTGAAGACGCTGTCAATCATCAAAGAGGCACTTGCGAACATCAAGAAGTCAAAGGGCATAGATATCGACATCGACAACATCCCCATCGACGACCCGAAGACTTATCAACTCTACTGCGAAGGCCGCACGACAGGCACTTTCCAGTTTGAGTCGGCGGGAATGCAAACCAACCTCCGCAGCCTCCACCCGCAAACATTCGAGGACCTTATCGCAATGAACGCCCTCTACCGCCCGGGGCCTATGGACTATATTCCCGAGTTTATCGACCGCAAACACGGACGGAAGAAAATCGAATACGACATCCCCATCATGGAGAAGTATTTGAAGGACACCTACGGCATCACCGTCTATCAAGAGCAAGTGATGCTTCTGTCGCGCGAACTCGCCGGATTCACACGCGGCGAAAGCGACAACCTCCGCAAGGCTATGGGTAAGAAACTCATCGACAAAATGAATGCCCTCAAGGGTAAATTCATCGAAGGAGGTATTGCCCGCGGTCACTCGCAGGAGACGTTGGAAAAAATATGGAACGACTGGGCGAAATTCGCCGAATACGCTTTCAATAAGAGCCATGCCACGTGCTATAGTTGGGTGGCTTTCCAAACGGCTTATCTCAAAGCCAACTACCCTGCCGAATATATGGCTGCCGTGCTAAGCCGCAACCTCGACAACACCGACAAACTGACGGTGTTTATGGACGAGTGCCGTTCGATGGGCATCAACGTTCTCGGCCCGGATATCAATGAAAGTTTCACCCGTTTCGGCGTCAACTCGCATGGCGACATCCGTTTCGGATTGGCGGCAATCAAGGGCATCGGCGTGACCGTCATCAACGCCATCATCAAAGAACGCGAAGAAAACGGCCCGTTCAAGGACATTTACGATGTTTTCGAACGCGTGCCTATTTCGTCGCTCAACCGCCGTATGGTCGACGCACTCGCACTTTCAGGCGCTTTCGACAGTTTTGCTCCGACAGTCAAACGAGAGGACTTTTTCGAGCCCAATAGTCGCGGCGAAACGCTCTCCGAACTGCTTATCCGCTACGGTCAGCAATTCCAAAGCCATAAGAGGTCGCAAGAGATGTCGCTTTTCGGCGGCTTCGACGACGACATGAGCACCGAGGCCCGCCCTGCTGTCACTCCGGCTCGGGCGTGGAGCGACCTCGAACGCCTTGACCGCGAGCGCGAACTCGTCGGCATGTACCTCTCCGCCCACCCTCTCGACGACTACTATTTCGACATCACCTACGGGTGCAACAGTTCTACCCAGCAGATGAAATCGATTTCGTCGGAAACGACGCTTAAGGAAGGTGCCGTGTTCACATTTGCCGGAATCGTCACCGACTACGAAGTCAAACAGACATCGAAGGGCAAGAATTTCGGAATTCTGAAAATCGAAGACTTCGAAGGCAGTTACGAGGTGCGTCTTTTCGACAAAAATCTCATCGACTACGGTAAATTTGGAGTGAAGGGAACTCCTGTGAAGGTGGAAATGACTTATAAGCGGTTGTACGCCTCCTCCAGTCCGCGTCTTGAAGTGACCCACATCGTCCTGCTTGAAAGCGGCAAAAGTTCATTCTACATCGAAATAAAAATACCTATCGAACGGGTCAACAATGTAATTGTCGACCAACTTTCGCCTATGTTCGCCGACGAAAAGCAAACGGCATCAATGCCGCTGACGTTCCAAGTGTGGCACCCTGAACTCGAGCGGTCGATACGACTTCGCTCCGACAAGCGGCTACAGTTGTCGAGGAAACTGCTGCAAGTGCTGAACGCCAACGATTTGGAATTCAAAATAACGACATCGAGCAATTAGGCACTGTTTTTGCCTTTCCCCATCCAATTTGAAATTATATATATTAACCAACATAAACAACAAATTATGGCAAAGCAATTTACTGACGACGACATCCGCGACATCATCGCTCAAGGCGGTCCGGTAGTCGTAGATTTTTGGGCACCATGGTGCGGCCCTTGCCTCCGTTTAGGACCGACAATTGAAGAACTCGCAGAAGAGTATGCAGGACGCGTGGAAATCGGCAAATACAATGTCGATGACGAAAGCGACCTCGCAAACGATTTCCGAGTGGTTTCAATCCCCACTCTTTTGTTCTTCAAAAACGGTGAAATGCAGAAGGACCTCCGCACTGCCGGCCTCCTTCCGAAGGCGGAAGTAGTGGCACGCATCGAGGCTCTCCTCGCCCGCTAATCGGCAATTGACCAAACAAAAATGGCGACTCGTTATGAGCCGCCATTTTCTTATTGTTCATCAAGAAGCGATTCCAAAGGATTTCGCGGTCGGATAGCCTGATAATCTTTTAGATATGTGGGCGTGGAATATGCCAAGTCGAGGAAGTCGCCGTCGCGGAAAGCGCGTTCCGACAGCGCCAACATATCCACCGCCAACGGTACGACACCGTCGATAAATTCGGCATTCGGATGACTGATTACCGACTTGGCCTTGTCGCTACCGTCGCCGAAAAGCAGCACTCTGCGGTCGAAGAATTCGGAATAGGATTTTTCGTCCAAAATCAGCGGTGCGGGCGGCATGACCTCGTTCAAAGCCATATCGTAAACGGCGGTGTAGACCTCCATGCGACGTGCGTCAATCATCGGTGCGAACAACGTCGATTCATCGACATCGTGGCTGAACATCACCGATACAGCCATCGTCAACAATGTGGGGATGCCAATCAAAGGAATGTTGAGGGCGAAGGCCAATCCTTTCGCTTCCGACAGGCCGATTCTCAACCCCGTGTAACTGCCTGGGCCGATGCCGACAGCCACCGCGTCGAGCCGCAACTCCTTGTCGGCCAAGAAGTCAAGGCATTGCTTAATGAATCCGCTGAGGAGTGCCGCGTGATTGCGGCCTTTCGTGTCCTCAAGATGGTACATCACCGCCCCTTCGGCGGTCAGAGCCACCGAGCAAACGGCGGTCGATGTGTCGATATTTAATATTACAGCCATTTTCGTTCGATTTTCGTGAAAATTATTTCTCTTTGATTGGCTCCATGTGGAGGGTGACGAGCGTGTCGGCGCCGAAACGCTCTTTCAATCGCCGTTCGATAAACGTGGCGCGGTCGTGGGCTTCGCGAAGCGACAAATCGGGCGACATGCGTATGTGGGCCTCGATGGCGATGCGGTTGCCGATGCGGCGGGTGCGGAGATTGTGCGGTTCGGTCACCCCTGTTTCCGACATGATAATATCCTCTATTTCGCCCTCTTCGGCGACTGTCAGCGAACGCTCGGTGAGTTCACCGAGGCTATGATGCAGCAGTTGCCACGACACTCTAACGAGCAGGAATCCCACAACAATCGAAGCAATCGGGTCGAGCACTGTCCAACGGTCGCCCAAGAAAATCGCGCCTCCGATGCCGATGGCTGCACCTATCGACGAAAGCGCGTCGCTACGGTGATGCCACGCATTTGCGACAAGGGCCTGTGAATCAAGGCGACGACCTTTAACTACGGTATAGCGATAGAGGATTTCCTTAACTGCCAAAGAGAGCAAAGCGGCCCAAAGCGCCAACCGTCCAGGCATGGCTATCTGTTCGCCGCCGAGCCAACCGACAAACTTCGTGCCGCCGGAGATGATAATGCCCAACGCCACGCCGATAAGAGCCAGACCGATGAAAAACGTGGCGACAGTTTCATATTTGCCATGACCGTAGTCGTGGTTAACGTCTTGGGGCTTAGAACTTATATTGACGAAAACGAGCACTATAATGTCGGTGATGAAGTCGGACAGCGAATGGACTGCGTCGGCAATCATCGCCGCACTGTTAGCCACAATGCCTGCCACGAACTTGAATGCGAGCAGCAGCAGATTGCCCACACTGCCCACAAGCGTCACTTTGTAAATTTCTTTCTCGCGCGTCATATATGCTGAGGATTGTCGGGGCAAAGTTACAAATAATTTGTTAATCATTGCAAAAAATACGGGGCAAATAGCCTCCATTTGATTTATTATTACTACCTTTGTAGTCTGAAATAATCCGACCCTATATGCGCAAGTATCTTCTCATCATCGCGGCAGGCCTTCTGCTGGCCTCTTGCGGGGAATATCAAAAGGTGCTGAAAAGCAGCGACAACAACTACAAGTTCGAATATGCCAAGCAGGCTTTCGAACGCAAGCAGTATGCCCAAGCATCTACCATACTTGCCGACCTTGTCAATGTTTTCCGCACTAACGACAAAGCAGAAGAGACGCTTTATCTCCTCGCCTTGAGTTACTACGAGAACAAGGACTACGTCAATGCGGCGGCCTATTTCCACAACTACTACACCCGCTACCCGAAAGGCAAATATGCCGAATTGTCACGTTTCTATTGCGGATATAGTTACTACATCGACTCGCCCGAACCGCAACTCGACCAGTCGATTACCCTGAAGGCTATCAAGGAACTGCAATTGTTTATCGAATATTTCCCGAACAGCGACAAAGTGGCAATCGCCCAAGCCGCAATTTTCGAGATGCAGGACAAGTTGACACTCAAAGAGTTGCAAAACGCTCAACTCTACTACAACCTCGGCGCTTATATGGGCAACAACTACCAGGCGGCAATCATTGTGGCACAAAACGCCATCAAGGACTATCCCTATTCGAAATATAAGGAAGCGCTTGAACTGATTGTGCTCAAATCGCGCTATCAGGAGGCCATGCAGAGCGTCGACGAAAGAAAGGCCGACCGTTTCCGCGAAGTTATCGACGAATATTATTCATTCATCACCAACTACCCCGACGGCGAAAACCGCAAGGAAGCCGACAACATTTTCAAAATTGCAAGCAAATACGTTAAAGACTAAATAAAGAACATGGACTACAAAAAAAGCAACGCTCCAACAAACACCATCACTCGCGACACCGTAAAAATGGCGAGTGAAACCGGCAACATCTACGAAACCGTCTGCATCATCGCAAAACGTGCCAACCAAATCGCGCAAGAGATGAAGCACGACCTCGAGAAGAAACTCCAAGACTTTGCAACAACCACCGACAACCTTGAAGAAGTGTCGGAAAACCGCGAGCAAATCGAAATTTCGAAGTATTACGAAAAACTTCCGAAGCCGACTCTCATCGCCACCGAAGAATACATCAACGGTCGCCTTGAGTTCTCGACTCCCGACGACGACCTGCTCTGATTTCTTCCCGACATTGTCACTAAAAAGAAAAAATTGGCGCAAAAAGTTGTACATTCCGACAAAATGCACTACCTTTGCAGCCGCAAAATCAAATATTATTAACTAATTAACGCTTTCTATTAATGTATCTCACTCCTGAAGACAAAGAGAAAATCTTCGAGAAATACGGTAAAAGCAAAACTGATACTGGCTCACCTGAAGCGCAGATAGCACTTTTCTCCATCCGTATCGCTCATTTGACTGAACATCTTAAGTCAAATCACAAAGATTATAGCACAGCGAGAGCCCTTAAGCAACTCGTAGGTAAGCGTCGTCGCCTTCTCGACTATCTCATCAAGGTCGACATCAACCGCTACCGCGCGATTATCGCTCAAAAGGAGCTCGGTATCCGCAAGTAAGCGTCCGCTTTGCTTAACGATTACAGAAAAAAGCCTTCCAGTTCGGAAGGCTTTTTTATTTCCAAATCGTTGCGTTTCTGTTATGACTTTACAAGGCAACTAACTTATTGATTCATTTCAAGTTCTCTCGGACGCGGGAAAGAAACTGGCGCATTTCGTCGGAATCGCGACGGGCAATTATGCCTTCCAGTTCGGTGAGTTTCTCCTGAATGCGCGACAACTGGTCGAGCGAATTGGGATTGAAAAGAATTTCGCTGAGCAGATAGTCGTCCTCGCTCATCAGGCCGCGGGCGATAGCCATGTGGCGTTTGAAAGTCGTGCCCGGCGCATCCTGATGCTTCATTACCGAGGCGAAAACAAGTGTCGATGCGAACGGAATCGACAATGAATAGGCAATCGTGAGGTCGTGCTGCTCGAAGGAGTACTCCTCGATGTGAAGATGAAGCGAGTTGTAAAGGTCCTTGAAAAACACTTTGCCGAGATGGTCGCTTTCGCTGATAATGATGGCGTTCTCCGAACTGAGGTTAGACAACGATGCGAATGTCGGGCCAAACATCGGGTGGGTGCTGACGAAAGGATGTCCGCACGATGCATAAAACTCAGGCAGACCGGTTTTTACCGACGCGATGTCGGAAAGGATGCACGTCTTCCTGACGTGTGGCATAACAGCCTCGAAAGCCGGAATGGTGTATTTTACCGTGGCGGCGTTGATGACCATGTCGGGGGCGAAGGCGTCAACCTCGTCGAGCGACGAAAACCGTTGGCAGTTGAACGTAAAACGCAATCGTTGCGGGTCGGTGTCATATACGGCCACTTCGTGTGTAAACGAAAGGATGTCGCAAAAGAACGAGCCCATTTTGCCGGCTCCTAAAATCAAAATCTTCATAGCGGTTTTATCTGCGGTCGTTTATAACTTCTATTTGTTGGCGCACGGATTCCTCATGGATTGCGGAAAGCACAGCGCGCATAAACTCTTCGCTCATGCCCATTTCCTGAGCCATACGGATGCGGCTCACCATCAGGTCGCCGTAACGGCCGGGCTGAACTGCCGACATTCTATGCTCTTTTTTGTAACGACCTATTTCGCGCGACACTTCCATTCGGCGGTTGAACAATTCGACGAGTTCATTGTCGATTTGGTCGATTTTCTGACGGAGAAGCGTCAGATTCTCAGTTGATTGGGTAGAATTTCTCACGACGAGTGTATTTAAGATGAACGTAAGCACTTCGGGGGTGACTTGCTGATTTTTGTCGGAAAGGGCGCAGTCGGGGTCGCAGTGGCTTTCGACGATAAGGCCATTGAAACTCATATCGAACGCCTGTTGTGCGAGCGGGGCGATAAGTTCGCGACGGCCGCCCATGTGGCTCGGGTCGACAAGTATAGGCAGCCCTGGAATTCGGCGACGGAGTTCGATGGGAATATGCCACTGCGGCATATTGCGGTAGAGATGTTTGCCGTAGGT
>JAFZPB010000290.1 GCA_017552595.1 Muribaculaceae bacterium | reverse complement strand
TGTTGAATTTCAACTTGTCGCCCACCGAAGCGTTGATGGTCGCCTGGATTTTTTGGTCGAAATCGAAGTAAGTCTTACGCCGCGACGACAAAGGCAATGCGGGGTTATCGGTTTTGTTCGACTTTATGCCCATTTGCAGTTGAATTGAACCTTGCGTCTTCAGTTGTACTCCACCCGGACCGAACACCTTCTCCAACGGACCGAGAGCGAAGTTCATATCAAGGATATTGAACGGCTCTTTCTGCTTTTGCTCAAACAGTTCGGAATTTCGCTTCTGGTAGTACTTCTGCATCGACTTCCGGAATTCGAGGTCGTTGTATTGCGCTTCCGAAAGCATAAAAGGCGTAGCGATGTCATAGTCGCCCAATTTTGTGCGAACGATGTAGCAACCGGTTTCGGGGTCGAACTCAACATCTGTTTTAATGTTTGATGGTTGACGCAGGTCGATTGGCGAATGGTTGGGTCCGAGGTCATCATAATCGCGGGGAGTCTGTGGATTAACCTTATATCGTAACGGAATGGAATCCTTGGAATTTTTAGCCTTTTTATTCGGATTCACAGTCGTAACGGCGGGGGCCGGCGGCTTTAATTCCGACTTCTTATACTGACCTGCGGCAAAAAACGACAAAGCCATGCCAAGCACAATACTTGACACGGCGGCATAGGTCAGAAACCTGCCTTTTCGATGTCGGTCAAAACTCATTCAGTCAATATCGAAATCAATTAAAACCGTTAAAGCCGACAGTTACATCATTGATAATGCGCGTTTTATAGCCGTTTCAACACGCAAATCGGGCTCCGCTTGAAACAGTTTGTTAAGAGCCTTCTGCGATTGAGCGCGGGTAAATCCGAGCATAACCAACGCAGCCAAAGCCTCGTCATAGACGTCGCTTTCGACTGTCGGTTGCTTTATTAACGTGTCGCCTGTGGGATTTATTTTATCCTTAAGGTCAACAATTATGCGCTGAGCGGTCTTTGCTCCAACGCCTTTTACCGCTTTAAGCCTACGTTCATCGCCGCCGGCAATCACTTGTTCAAGTTCCGCAGCGGGTAGCGAGGATAGTATCATTCGGGCTGTGTTCGCCCCAACCCCCGACACACTTATCAAATCGCGGAAAAGCGAACGTTCGCGTTCTTCGATAAAGCCGAAAAGGACATGGGCGTCCTCGCGAATTACCTCATGTACCAACAATTTAGCCTGCTTAAATCCTTGAAGTGCCGTATATGCCGGCAAGGTTATATTCAGACAATAGCCTACTCCGGCTGTTTCGAGAATAGCCTCAGTCGGCGTCAATTCTGTAAGTTCTCCTTTAATATATTCTATCATATAATATAAATGTGTTATTTGATTACAATTTTTTGTGAATCGCGACCATTAGCGTCACCGACGCAAAGCAGGAAAACACCTTTATTCAAGTCGGACAAATCCACATCTATAGCGTCGGAATCAGCCGACAAACTACATACGACGGCACCAGTTGTCGACACGACAGCGACTTCCATCCCTTTCGCGCCAAGCATAACAACACGGAAGCGGTTTCCTCCCAAATCGCTAACAACTGTACGCGATTGGTTCGCGGCAATCAAAGGTGCTACCCCGCTGATTTGAGCCACAAGGCGAGCACCTTCAAGAGCGTTGATACGAGGAGGGTCGGATGAACCTGTCGTCATTGCCACGGCACGCGCCTCCTCAACACTCATATCGGGATATATTTGAAGCCATTGCGCAATTGTGCCTGCCACAATCGGACAAGACATCGACGTGCCGGAAGTGGCAGCCCAATAATAGTCTTTGCCGCCAACTGTCGCTTTTGCTGACATCGTGTTCACAAATTCGTCGCCGTAGAGTTCCACCATCTCATCAGTGTAAGCACTCGACATCGACGAAACCACAATGTTACCGGGACCTGACACATGAGGAAGAATTCGGCCGTCAATCAAATGTCCAAAACCGCTGAAATTAGCATTTTCGCCCACCACGAAAGGATATTCCAATTGTCCTCCGTCGAGAAGCGGGGCTGTGTTGCGCGTGTTGTAAGCACCGACGACTATCACATTCTGACCGCAGGCGATATTGCTGACAGAATTAAAATTCGAGCCTTTGCTCCACCCCGGGATGCCGCATGAATGGAAAATCGAATTAGTGCTGTCGGTATATCCTTCGACATACAAATTCTGAGCCGAACGCAAAACCACTCCAAACACATACTTGCCCAACTTGCCTGCATAATCGATTTCTGTCATCTTACGCGAAGTCATATTGTAACTGTATAGGGTGGTAAAACGCGAATTTTCGGAATCAACATCAGTGGAAATTTCCACCCAACCGCTGAAATATTTGGTAAACTCAGGATGGTTTTCGTTGAACAGGCGTTTTTTCTCGGTCGAAAACTCCGATTCGTAAACCATCTGCTTGGCGTCGCGGTCGTAAATACATATTGCCGATTCAAACGGTTGGTCTGTTTCGCTCCAAAAGTCGGCAAAACCTTCCATAGTCACCCCGTTCTGATAGTAGGTGTCGTAAATCGCCGTATGAAACACGGGCTTATCAGCCGTGAAATTTATCGCTTGGCAACTATGCTGAATTGCTTCGTTGCCGGATGAAATGCACACTATCGTTTCACGACCGAGCAGGTCGAGATATTGGCAGAACAAATCCGAACCGTCGTGAGGGCCATTATAGGAGCCGACTGAAAGATTCACCACCGAAGGCATTCCTGTCTTTAATGAGTAGGTAATCACCTCCTCGACGCCCGACAAAATAGAGGCATCATAGAGTTTGCTGCAAGTCGCGACTATATTTGCGCCCGGTGCAGCACCAGAATAACCGTTTTCGAAATAACTTCCCGACATACACCCTGCCACATGTGTGGCGTGCCAATATTCAAAATTGTCGGTTTCCACGTCAGTCAACCCATTAGGGTTCTCGTCGATTCGATAAGTTCCCTCAAAATCGGAATACACAGCCATTTTCTTCACGCGTGACGAAGTGCCCTCGGCATTAAGGAAATTGACATGCGACGGGTCGAAACCGATGTCGGAGAGGCCGACAATCACCCCACGTCCGTCAAGTGGAACGGATAGGATGTTCGACGCTCTGGCTTCATCGGTCATGGTTGCTGCTCTCGCCTTGTCCATATTCCTCGATTCGGGCACTCCCATGTGGGCCGCACGGATATAGACATTTTCTAATAATGCCTCAAGTTTTTCCACCGGAACATACGTCAAATACAAATTCTGCCTGCTATGCAAAACAATGACGTCGTATTGAGCAAGAATCGACGGGTCGGCCCCATCGACGAGTTTGAGAATCAGCGGAAGATACGTATAGTTTTTTACCGCCTTAGATTTTGCGTAGTTCTTCTCGCAATTGAGGTCGTTATGTAGTTCGCCCATCAAACTGCGGAAATGAACCGCCCCAAGCCGGTCGAGTTTCGACAATCCGGAAGCGTAGGCCGACAACGACAACAAAGCCGCGAGAACATATAACATCGTTCGTTTCATAACTGTTATTTTTTATTTTCGTTTTTCACCGCACCCCAACGGGCGTCATAAAGCGCCTGTTGGTTGCGTTCTTGCTGGTTATCTGCCGACTTCCAGAAACGCACTCCTTCAAGTTCGTCGGGCATAAACTGCTGTCGAACGAAATGACCGGGAAAGTCGTGAGCGTACTTATAGTTTTTGCCGTAATCCAGTTCGGTCATCAACTTAGTGGGCGCATTTCGGAGATGAAGCGGCACAGGCAAATTGCCCGATTGCTCCACTTCGCCAAGTGCGTCGTTGATGGCCATATATGCCGAATTGCTCTTTGGCGAATTTGCCAAATATATCGTACATTCTGCCAAAGGAATCCTGCCTTCAGGCCAACCGATTTTGTGGATGATGTCGAATGTTGCATTAGCGAGCAATATAGCATTGGGATTTGCGAGACCAATATCCTCTGCCGCAAGAATGGCGAGCCTTCGGGCAATAAATTCGGGCTCTTCGCCGCCTGCCACCATCCGCGCCAACCAATATATTGCCGCATCGGGGTCGCTGCCTCTGACACTTTTAATGAATGCCGAAATGATATCGTAGTGCATCTCTCCGTTCTTGTCGTAGGCAGCAGGATTTTCCTGTAGCCGTTCGGTAACTACTTGGTCGTTGATGACTATCGGCTCTCCATCGGCAGTGGATTGGTCGAGCAAGTCAATGATATTTAGAAGTTTGCGGGCATCACCTCCGGCATAGCGGAACAATGCCTTAGTCGATTCCACCTCAACTTTCCGCTTACACAAATAATCGTCGTCGGCAATCGCGCGATTGAGGAGAGTCGTGAGGTCGTCGTCAGTCAAGGGTTTAAGGACGTACACCTGTGCTCTTGACAAAAGCGGACGAATCACCTCAAACGAGGGGTTTTCGGTTGTAGCACCGATAAGCGTGACAATCCCCTGCTCCACCGCTCCGAGCAGGCTATCCTGCTGCGACTTCGAAAAGCGGTGAATCTCGTCGATGAAAAGAATCGGCCTGCCGCTGGTGAACATACTGCGGGCATCGGCACGGCACTTTTCGATGACGTCGCGCACATCCTTTACCCCCGCGCTGACAGCGCTGAGAGTGTAAAACGGCGACTTCAATGTGTTGGCGATGATGCGGGCAAGCGTAGTTTTTCCCACTCCGGGAGGACCCCACAGAATGAACGACGCCACACTGCCGGTCTCAATCATTCGGCGTAGAACGCAACCATCACCGACGAGGTGGGATTGACCTACGTAGTCGTCGAGTGTGCGAGGGCGCATACGCTCTGCCAATGGCGACATGTGATTTGTCATTATTGTCGAAATTTCTTGATTACTGAACTGATATTTTCGAGGTGACCTCGAAGAGGTCCTACCAAACCACAAAGTTAAGCATTTTCCTTCGGAGTTGAAAGATTTACGCCGTTTTTAGTGGCTTTCTCATTTTTTTTGAGGCATAATTGCTACGCAATGAAAAAAAATACCTATCTTTACGATTTGAAAAAGTATGGCAGCAAAATTATGACCGACAAAAAACATTTCAACAAGCATGCAATCCGGGTGGCTTTCGGCCTCTTTATGATTGTCATCTACTGTCTTATGGGCGGTCTGTTCTGCTTTACCGACATCTTCGACTTCGTGCCAGAGACAATCCGCAAAATCGGCGGCGGCATTCTCATTCTCTACGGATTTTGGCGCGGCTACCGACATTTCGCCGGCATCGACTATTACACCGGACAACGCCTCGACGAAGAAGAGGAAAAATATTCAACTTACGACGACAAAGAAAACTCCTCAAAATAATGAAACGTACACATAAAATCCTGCTCGGCGCCCTTGCTTCGATTTTCATCTTGACCGCATGCGGCAATAGAAAGGGGGAACCGTCCGACACAACAACATCAGGACTGACGACAATCGTTTGCGATGCAAGTTTTGAGAACATTATCAATCAGGAAATTGAAGTGTTCGAATACAACTATCCGAAGGCGAACATTATCCCCTACTACACCAACGAACGGGCATGTATCGACTCGCTTCTCGAATTCAAAACGCGCACCATCGTTGTAACCCACGAACTCAACAAGCAGGACCAAGAATATCTTAAGGCTAACAATCGCAACTACCGTTGCCAACGTATTGCCGTCGATGCCATAGCACTCATTACGAATCCCGCCAACGACATCGATGTGCTTTCCAAAGCCGAAGTGGCTCAAATCCTCAAAGGAGAAGTCACCGACTGGGGACAAATCGAGCCGTCGAAACTCGGCAAAATTCAGGTGGTTTTTGAAGACAACGGCGCAAGCACCGTCCAATATATGCGCGACTCACTTATGGAAGGCAAGCCCTTCGGCGAAAACGTTTTCGCTCAAGGCACAAGCCAAAAGGTGTTCGAAGCGGTGCAAAACAACAAGAATGCAATCGGCATTATCGGCGTCAGTTGGATTTCCGCCGATATGTCAACCCGCGAAATGACTAAGGAAGAGCGAATCGCCGCCCTCGACCAACAGACAACAACAAAAACGTCGTTCTCCGAAGGCGTAAAAGTGCTTAAAATCCGATACGACAACGACCCTCTTGGCCATCAGCCCTATCAGGCTTATATTAACGATGGCTCATATCCGTTCTACCGTTCGGTATATATGATTTCTTCCGGAGCCAACGGAAGTCTTTCCCATGGTTTCTTCTCGTTTGTTACGAGCGTTATCGGGCAAAAAATTATCCAGCAGACGGGTATAATGCCCGCCGCTATCCAGCCGCGTATCGTTGAATTGATTTAAACTAAAGTAAACCTTTTTGACAATACGATGTCAAAAGGAAAAAAATAAAAAGATAATTATTAACGCTTCAAAATTATACCAAAATGAAAATCAAAGTTTTCTTCTCCCTTTTGTTGGGCAGCGCCCTTGCCCTTTCGGCTCAGGGCTACAAGGACGGAATTGAATACTACAAAGCCGACCAGTATCAGAATGCGAAAACCATTCTTGAACGCACGCTCAACGCTTCTTCTACCGACCAGGCAGAAGCCAACTACTATCTCGGTGCCATAGCACTTCACGACAAAGACTTGGCAACGGCAGCCGCCAAATTCAAAGCCGGCATCGCCGCCAACGCCAATTTCCCCCTCAACTATGTCGGTCTCGGTGAAGTTGCACTGAAAAATGGCAATGAAGCCGAAGCCGAAGCCAACTTCAAACATGCGCAAAAATTGGTCAAAAAGAATGCCGGTTTGATGGCAGCCATCGCCCGCGCATACTTCAACGCCGACCCTGTCAAATATGCCAAGCAAATTGACAAAAACATACAAGCAGCCACTAAAATCAATCCTCGTGACGCCGAAACGGCAATCCTCCGCGGTGACATCGAACGCGCCAAGGACGAATGGGGAAAAGCAGCCGCTTGCTATGAAGAGGCTATTTACTACGATGACGACTGCGCTGAAGCCTACGTCAAATACGCAAACGTGTATTCACACGTCAACCGTGAATTCTCAATTAAAAAACTCAACGAACTTCTCGGCAAGCGTTCCGACTCCGCTCTCGCTCAACGCGAACTCGCAGAAAAATACTACGAGAACGACCAATGGGCAAAAGCCGCTCAGGTTTACGGCGAGTACATCAAAAACCCCAACCACTTCAAAGAAGATGAAAATCGCTATGCAGTTCTCCTCTACTATGGCCAAAAGTATGACGACGCTTTGAATTTGGCTAATAAAGTTCTCTCGGAAGACCCCAGCGACTTCCTCATGAAGCGTATCGCATTCCTTTCGATGGCGGGTAAGGCTGAAGGCGAAACCGACGAAGCGAAAGCAAAAGAATTGTTCGTTCAAGCAAAAGCACTCGGCGAGAAATTCTTTGCCAACAACGCCGGTAAGATTCACACCGTCAACGACTACACCACGATGGGAAATATCTTCATCCAACTTGACGAGTATCCTGCCGCTGTCGCTGAATTCGAAAAAGCCGTAGAACTCAATCCCGACAAAAGCGAGTTGCTCAAATCCCTTTCCAACGCTTATCGTCTCGCCAACCGCGACGAAGATGCCGTTAAGGCAATGACTTCTTACGTCAACGCCATTGGCGAAGAAAACGCTTCGGCAAACGACCTTTACGCCCTTGCCAACCGCTATTTCGGCCTCGCTCAATCGTCGGAAGGCGTTGCTAAAATCGAAGCCGCCGACAACGGTCTTAAATATGTCAACATCGTCGAACAACGTCTTTCGAACAACTACCGCATTCCGTTCCTCAAAACACGTATTCTTCTCGTCAAGAATAACGGCGATGCCAACGAAGCCGTAGTTGAAGCCGCGAAAAGCACCATCAAAATGATGGAAGAGAATGACGAAATCGCCAACGACAAAAACAACTACATTTCGCTCTGCACAATCGTGGCTGGCTACACCGTTGCCAACGACAAGGCCACCGCTCGCCAATATTACGATAAAATCATCAAAGTTGACCCCAACAACGAAAAAATTCTTGAATATCTCAAACGTCTCTAATTAACGACAAACATAGAGAATAAATGAAAGCGGCTGCCTTCAATCGGCAGCCGCTTTCATTTCGGCGAATTATCGTAAATTGCGAAGAATAACTGCGCTTTACATAAACTATGCTCCTTGCTATCGATGTTAATTTTTATGTTAAATTTAACTTCAGCCATTGATATATAATATTTTAATGTTAAATTTGCGCATCAATCAATGCAACTATGTATTCTCATAATCCTAAATCAAGTTCCGGCACTGTAAACAAAAAAAACGATTTGTTTCCCGCTGTTTGTTTTGTTCTTTTTGTTTTTTCGCTTTTTTTTGCTTGCCTCTCCTTCTTCTTTTTGTGGTTTATCCCTTTGATTATAGCCTCCATATGTGCCCTGTTCTTCTTAGTACTGACGCTTATTGGCAGTTGTAAATACAAATCAAATGAATCATGCGGCTACCATGATGATATTGACGACGGTGCGGGTGTTGACTTCGGCTCAGATATTGACGGCTTCTCCGACTAACCTTTGACCAACCGTTCCATCCTCTTCCGGCTTTCCTCCTTCGTGGGGATCGCCGCTTTTCTTTTCTCATCCTGTCCCTGGTTCCACGGAAACGGTAGCAGTGTCGTCGCCGTCAGCCGGCTATTTTTATGTTAAATCTTACGTCATTTGACATTTTTAACGCTAACTTACTTACTTATTCCAAAATAAATTCGTACATTTGCGATGTGAAAAGGATTAAAAACATATTGGCTAACTTGTCGTGTCACACTTTTATAGTGTCCTTTGCCACTTTCGTGATAAGCGCTTTTGGGGGATTCTATGGCAATTTAGTGTGGTCTGGCTTAATTGCCTTTGTGGCCTTTTTCCTTATGCTTATCCTGGGTGGTTCTCCTGACAATGATACTTATCTTCGGAACAGCCGCCGTTAATCCTTTCAATCAACTTTTCAAATTTCGCTTTGCTTCCCTCTGCGGATAACGGCTTTGGGACTTTTTGCCATTTTTCACACTGTTGCTTGGGATTGTCCCACGGAAACGGTAGCAGTTTCGTCGTCGTCAGCCGGCTATCTTTATGTTAAATTTTACATCTTTTGGCATAATTTATTTGCGGAATTAATATTAATGAACTAACTTTGACAAAAATATGAATTAGAACGCGACATGAAGCCCATTAAATCATATATATTATTTTTTTTGATTTTTGTTGTTGTTGCAGCTGTTGCCGCATACTATGACTACTTTGGGCTTAGTGTGGTTTCTGTTATACTATCTGCATTTTTTGTTGGGGAAGCTATGACCGATGATTAAGTCTTTGGAGCCACCAACCTCTCCATCCTCTTCCGGCTCTCCTCCTTCGTGGGGATGGCCGTTTTATTTCTATGAATCCTCGATGAGAACGGTGTCCGTAAGCCGTTCGAACAGTTTTTGAACCGTTCAAAAAATCGACAATACCTACAACCGGAGCAACACGTCAGTTCGGTAAAAAGGTATAAAGTTGACATTCAATGAACGCGTCGGAGACGCAAAAAGCATCGGAGATGGTCAACAGTGGCATCAAACAACTCGCTTCTTCGGCTATTGGCCCTCTACGAGGCTCAGACTCATTTATTCATCTGCCCCATGCGGCGAGGGTCGCCGATCCTCTTGCACGTGGTTCCCTATATGCAGCCTCTCCGAGGCAGATAACGTCTCCGACATTAATTCTATCGGCAAATACGGAATTTCTTACACCGAACTCGCGTTGTTTTAATAAATTTTGCTATCTTTGTGGTGAAAAAAGTTTACTGCGATGAATTTGCCATCTGACAAAGAAAAAGACACTGAAGCCCATGGGTTTGACGGTGTTTCAGATTCCCCTAAAGAGAAGCGGTGCAAAAGTTTCTTCAAGGCGGTGTACAACATATCGCTTGTTGTCGGTTTTATTGCTCTCATTACCGCAATCGCTTTTTGTAAAACATCTTCTTTTGAAATACCTCTTTATGCTGTAATTGTATTGTTGGCATGCGTTTTTGTCTGTTTATATGCCCAAGGAAAAATTGATGAGGCAGATGGAAAATTCTCTTCCAAACATCCTTTTGATAGTGTTATGTGACACTACACTCAGTTGATAAGTCTCTCCATCCTCTTCCGGCTTTCCTCCTTCGTGGGGATCGCCGTCTTTTTTGCTATGACAAATTGATGAAAACGGTGTCCGTAAGCCGTTCGAACAGTTCTTGAACGACGTTCAAAAAATCGACAACACTTACAACCGTAACTACCTACGCGCCGAATACAACTTCGCACACGCTTCCGCCCAAATGGCTTCGCGTTGGGAACAGTTCGCCGCCGACGGCGACCGCTACAATCTTCAATACCGCACCGCCAACGACGGCTCGGTACGCCCAGAACACGCCGCCCTCCATGGCGTCACCCTCCCTCCTTCCGACCCCTTCTGGCAATCATATTTCCCCCCTAACGGCTGGAACTGCCGTTGCACCGCCGTTCAAGTCCTCAAAGATAAATATCCCGAAACTCCCCACGACGAAGCCGAAAAACGTGCCGCAAACGCTCTCTCACGCGACCACCGCGGAATGTTCCGTTTCAACCCTGGAATCCAACGGAAAACTTTCCCCGACTACAATCCCTACACTATCTCCCGCTGCCGCGACTGCGATATAGCAAAAGGAAATCTCAACCTCGCTTTCATCCCCGAATACGAACAATGCGCAGCCTGCAAACTCGTCCGCAAATGTTTCGAGGGAAAAACAAGAAAGTCGGAACTGAAAAGGATAGAGGAAAACCGAAAACTATACGACAAACTATCAAAGGACAAACGATACAAAGACGTTGAGTTTGACCCTAAAAATGGTGCATTAAAGGCAACTCACATCGGCCACAATGAAGGTACTGACAAAGGTTTTGTCTTTGAAAAAAAATTGGTTGACATGCTCTTTGCTTGTGGGCACAGTATTATCCTATGTGACGAGCAAAAAAAGGATAGAAATGGTAACAAGTTGCGATCATTGGATATGATTCTTGATGGTGTTCGCATGGACATTAAGTCTATCACTAAAAACAAAGACTACTATGGTTACGCCATTGACAAAAAAAATCAACAACTTGTGGATTTCAACAACAGAAGTGACGTGCACGAACCGGCAGACACAATCTGCATTTACTTTGACGACCCCACAATGTTCGCCCCTGAAAAAATATCAAAAGGATATGAATACATGGTATCTATGGGCAGAGCCGTGCCAACAGTACGACACATCATTTGTGCAATAAACAGCGCAAAAGGTCTTGAACTTAAAACCTATGACTTCCCATAAAAAACCGCATCGGACCCGAAGGCTCCCCGACACGGTAGATTGGATATGGCAAAGTTACAACAAATTTTCCAATCAACAAATATTTTTCAAAAAAAATGCAAGAAAATTTACAAATTAACATCCAATTCAGCCGCGACCAAGTCGCTACGGTCGCCACTCTCGCAAATGCGAAACTTGACGAGGAAACATGGGATATCCTCACCGATGAGCCGATAAGTGTATCGATTGACGACATCGACGATGGAGAGGCAAAACTGGGCCTACTCTTCGCCCTCGTCGGTCTTGCCCTCGCCAAAAAACTCTAAAAATCCCTTCCATCACCTGATTTTATTGTCCCTTTTTCTAACGACGAGAGCCGCCGGCTTCACAGCCCGCGGCTCTCTCATTAAGATAACCTATTATATAACACAATATGAAAAATATCTTTCCCTTTACTTTGACTCCTCCCATCTCCGCCAACG
>JAFZPB010000289.1 GCA_017552595.1 Muribaculaceae bacterium | reverse complement strand
GAACCTTGTTCGGTTGTGCTGTCGGGGGTAGTTTCACTACCGTCGTTGTTGATGAGGTTAACCATATCTTCGGAGCCTTCATAGTTCCAAGTCGGGGCTTTGAAGCCGACAACGGTGCCTTCGTCACCGCCGCCGCCACCGCCGCCGGGAACTTCGGGCGTGGTGTCCGTGCCAGGAGCAAAGTATCCGAGAGGAAGAACTTGGAGTGCGTTGTATGCGGAAATCGCACCTACAACATCATAAGTACCAGCTGCCTGTGAAGCGAGTTTGAATGTGTTGAAGAATGTGATTTCACCTGCAGCGTCAGTACCTGTGAAACTTGCCTTTGTTTCGGGAGTAGCCTCGGCGAAAGCAACGTTACGGACGGTGAGCACCTTGGTAAGGTTGGCATCGGTAACGCTTGCCGATGTTGCATCGGGATAGGTTACTGCGTTGTATTTTTCTGCAACGGGAAGGTCGGCGGGGTTGTTGGGGATGATTTCGGTGAGACCGTTGTAAACCTTAACGGTTGCGTCCCAGCCCTTCGAAATTTCCTGGCAAACAACAACTGCGGGCAAGCCTGAAGCATAAATCAAACCTGCCGATGAACCGTCGGTGACGAACACATAGCGGCTATCGCCGGAGTTGCAAGCGGTCACTGTCATCGGGAAGTCAACAGTCACGACTGTTGCGCCGTCTTTCTTCGATTTTTCGTAGAGGTCGGCGATTGAAGTAGCCTTAGGATTGGTAACCGTACCGCCACCGCTGACGACTTCGAATGCTGTCGGGATGAACTGCGGATTTCCGTTGTAAACGGAGATGATACCGGTGATGTGGTAAGTTCCGGCTGCGACACCTGCCAATTTGTAGGTGTTGCGGAAATTGAGAGTAACATCACCAACCTTGCCTGTGAAGTTGGCAACCGAACCGTTGGGAGTTGCTGCGTCAAGAACGACGTTTTTAACGGTGACATACCTGTTTTGGTTTGCCACAGTCACGTCGGAAGCGGCGACTACGGCGGGAGTCACAGTTGCCGTGCCTGATGGTTCGGGCATCTGAGCGGGAGTGGAGGGAATCAACTCAATCAGACCATTGCTGTAGTTGCTCCATTTTGCTGCCCATTCGCCACCGGGGATAATATCGCCCTGCTTGTAGGTGGGAGTGGTCGTGGCAAAAATCAGACCAGCTGTGGTGCCGTCGGTCACGTAGGTGTAGCGTTTGTCGACGCTGTTGAAGTAGGTCACTGTCAACGGGCATTTAACGAGGACGTTGACACCTTCCTCATACGCGTAGAGTTCCGCAAGCGAATTTGCTTCGTTGTCAGCCACCGCTGTGGATGTCAAGCCAACGATGCATGCGAGAGAAAGTAAAAATTTTTTCATAAAAAACGTAAATAAATATTGGTTAACAAATATATATTTCTTCAGTTTATATCCATGGGTCAAATTATGCACAAAGGTAATCATTTTATTCGAATTGGCGAATTTTTTGCCGCTTAATTTTTGCGCCTTCCAAAATGCTTGACGGAAAACACGATACGGCAAATTTTCGCATATCGGCATTTTTCTGGTTTTGTGGGCGAAAAAACACTTTTATCGTCTCTTTTTGTCGGCGATATTGATTTTTTTGTATACTTTTGCAATATATAAATAATTTAACTTTTAAGAGATGAAAAAATTTTTGTCGCTATTATTGATTGCCTCTTTTGCAATCCCCGCAATTTCTTATGCTCAGGACAACGGCTTGAATCCGCGCTACACCGTGACGGTCACCCACCTCGCCTACCGCGCTCCCGAAAAGCCGAAACCTTCCGTGGGCACGGTATTCACCAGAATCGCCGATGCCGCCGCCGGCGTCATCTCCGACATCAACAACGATGCCTATGTGCCGATGGTACGCGCCGAAATCCTTTCGGCAATCAGCCGTGTGCGCCGCCTCATCGTGGTTGAAGATGCCGACGTCGCCACCGACTATGTCATCTACGGCGAGGTCACGAACATCACCGCCAACCGCCGCGTCGAGTATCGCACCGTCAAAGACAAACAGGGCAAAGAACGCAAAGAAACTAATATTTCATATTCCGCGAACGTGTCGGCATCGCTGTCGCTGAAAGAAGTGGCTACGGGCGTGGTCCTCGAAACCAACGTCTTCCATGGCGAAACCTACTTCAGCACGTTCACCACCATCGACGAGTCGATTCGCTATTCTATCAGGCGTATGTGCTCCGACATCGCCCACCATTACAACGCCGCTTTCCCTGTCCGCGCCAACATCGTCGAACGCGGTGAAGAAAAGAAGGACAAGCAGAAAGAAGTCTATATCAACGTAGGTTCGGGAATCGGAGTTGCCAAGAACACCGAATTCAACGTCGCAACGATGGGCACCATCGCCGGCCAAACCACCACCAAAATCATCGGCCGACTGAAAGTGAAAGAAGTGCTCGGTCCGGACATCTCGCTCTGCAAGGTGAACAAGGGCGACAAGGAAATCAAGGCAGCCCTCGACGCCAACCAAGAATAGATTATCGAATCACGCGAGTAAAGACTAAATCAAAGCATAATGAACAAAGCATAATGCATAATGGTTAGATGAAAAAGAAAAGTGTCCCACGGCATGGGACACTTTTTTTGCGACCAAAAGCACTGAATTTCAATCGGTTATTCGGTGAAAACAACGGCTGTCCCACTGTCCCACGCGAACCCATAATCAATGCTTTTTAAAGTTGAAAGAGGAGAGTTTATAGTTTAAAGAATAACTCCCTTAACTCCTCATACTTTACCTTTGCACCGTCGATCCTTGATTGTTCCAAAAGTCGGGGAACGATGCAGTAAAAATCATGGGGTTTTCTTACCTTTGTCGTATTAAGGAAAGTCAACCTCCCCACGGAGCAACCCGGTCCTCATACTAGGCTCGGAGCCTATAAGGAGTTATGGCGCTCCGTGGGTTTATAACTGCAGTCCGAATAGAATGCTAGGCTCAGAGCCTGTGTAAAGTTTTAGAATGGACAGTTATAACGGTCG
>JAFZPB010000288.1 GCA_017552595.1 Muribaculaceae bacterium | reverse complement strand
GAGAAGGTGTGCTTCTGCGAAGAAGTGCACTTTCATTTTTTATCCACATTTACCTACGCCGTTTTCTATTTTTAGAGAAATTCGACTAAAAAAACGATTTTTCCAACAAAAATAGTTATATTTGCAGTCGGTAAGGGCCAATAATTCCCATATTATCAATGAAAGCGAAAACGTTATTTTTACATGCGTTTATATTTTTATCATCGTCTTTTGTAACGGCTCAGTCAACCGTTTCCAAAGAGAAAGAAAACATATTCACCATTGATGCGCAATTTCTCGGTCGTGGCGAATTACGCCATGGCGGAATATCTCTAATCAAAACCGATGAAGAAAGTGAAGTGCCTATAGAAGACAAACCTGGACAAACAGCCAACTTTATCTCAGAACGCTCAAGGCTTTCGTTCGGCATAGAGAAAAAATGGCTTACCGCAAAATTCACCGCACAACATTCCGGAATTTGGGGCGATGTCTCCGGCGGCACCTTTACCATTTACGAAGCATGGGGAATGGTTAAAAGCAACAATGGTCTGTTCGCCAAAATCGGGCGGCAAGGACTGGCCTACGATGACGAACGTATTATGGGCACTAACGACTGGTCGATGGCGGCATATTCACTTGATGCTCTAAAACTCGGATATGAAGGCCACAACCACAAAGCCCATGTCATTCTCTCATACAACCAAAATGCAAAAAACGTGGCCGAAGGCAACACAAATTATTTCAACGGTTCTCAGCCACACAAGAGCCTTGCCACATTATGGTACCACTACGACTTCAAGAAAATCCCTCTGGGCATCTCAGCCATCGGCATGAATATCGGAATGCAAGGTTATGAAAATAAGGATATCGAGGGGAAGGAAAAACCCAAGACCTTCTATCAGCAACTCGTAGGCAGTTACGTCAAATTTTCCCCAGCACCATTCTCCGCCGAAGCGTCCTACTACCGACAAATGGGTAGGAATGAAAGCAATATGAAAATCGAAGCATGGATGGCCAGTGCAAAACTATCTTTCTTGCCGAAAAGCAATTACAACATCGCTGCTGGATACGACTACATGAGTGGCGACAAATATTTTGCCATTCCCCCAAATGGACATTTCGGATTGATTCGTCACGATGTGCTCCGAGGATTCAACCCCATTTACGGCTCACACCACCAATTCTATGGCGCTATGGACTTCTTCTATGTCAGCACATTCGTCAACGGTTTCACTCCAGGCTTGCAAAACCTCTACATTTCAGGCAGTTATTCCCCAATAAAAAATCTCGAATTTGATGTCGCATATCACCATTTCGCCATAACAGCCGACCTCCCCAGCATCTCTAAAAACCTCGGCGACGAAATCGAAATCTCAGGCTCATTCAATTTCATCCAAGAAGTCACCCTTTCGGCCGGATATTCTTACATGAAAGGGTCGAAAACGATGGAAATTCTTAAACGAGCCTCCAATCGGCGCGACCTCAATTGGGCTTGGTTGTCGATAAGCATCTCCCCTCGTTTGTTCACCACAAAATGGTAATAATCTCATAATCATTCTTTAAAATGTTTTCAGGCATTGTAGAATCCGTGGCCCGCGTTGAGCGCATCGAGCGCGAGGGCTCAAACATCCGCTTTACATTCAGTGCGCCTTTCGCTTCCGAACTGACAATCGACCAATCGGTTTCACACAACGGCGTGTGTCTAACGGTAGTCGAAAACGACGGTCACAACTATTCAGTAGTCGCAATCGAAGAAACTCTCCGTCGCAGCAACCTCGGATTACTTCAGGTTAGCGACGAAGTAAACATCGAACGAAGTATGCGCATCGATGGGCGTCTTGACGGGCACATTGTCCAAGGCCATGTAGATACCACCGCCATTTGCGTCGGTGTGGAAGAAGCCGACGGAAGCCATGTCTTCCGTTTCCGCTATGACATCGACCCATCTATGGCACGCAAAGGCTATGTTACCGTCGAGAAAGGTTCGGTAACGGTCAATGGTGTAAGTCTCACTGTATGCGACTCCGAGCCCGACGGATTCAGCGTCGCAATCATTCCCTACACCTTCGACAACACCAACTTCCACAATATTGGCAAGGGCACAGTGGTGAACATTGAGTTCGACATCATCGGCAAATATCTCAGCCGAATGATGGAATTTATTGGCAAATGACATTTTCATCCTTTTGAATACGTCAAAACGGATTTTTTTCGCTAATTTTGCATAAAATTATCGGACAACACATTTCAAAACATCGCAAATTGAAAACTTATAAGATATTATTCGTCGTTGCTTTGGCATTAGCGTCAATGGCATTTTCATGCGACCAAACTGAAACGTCATCCTCCGAAAGCAAGGAGGACGCTTTCGACGAAAGCAAAATCCAATTCTCCGACCGCACAATATTCGACATCGAGGGTGATGCCGAAAGGATGATAACAGGCGGTTCGAGTTGGTACGGCCCGGGACTTTACGAATTTAGCGTCAACGGGAAATGGGCCAATCCGACAGAAAAAATCGTTCGCGACTCCATCTATCGAATTATCGCCGTCGGCGATACGGCAACTGCCAACGCCATTACATTCAACTATGCCGACGACGGCACTCTAACGGAATACGTCAAAGACGGAAAGAGCCATACCATCGAACGAAACGCACGTGGGATGGAGAAGGGTTACGATTACATTGCCATCGACAACGAAAGCAACTGGATTGGCCGAATAGACCTCGACCGAAAAGAGTCCGACCGCAACCGTGACGAAATCCGTTTCATCTCCTACACTTCTGAAAACGACCCGTACGACCCCGAATTGCGTCGCGAAATCCTCAAGCAATACAAGGATTTCCCCGAAAATAAAACATCGGGAATTTACTATACTGCAGCACCTGGCAACGTCTACGCATCGACATATCCCTACCGCGTTAACTCTAAAATAAAACTTGACCTTCTCGACGTTTATGCCACCAACGACGACCGAGCCAAAGGCATCACTCTCGTTGTTGACGACCAAAACGGCCTGACATATTTCGCCACGACCCATCTCAAGCGCAACAAAGACGGCCGTTGGCAAATATCATGGATTGATTTCCTGAATATGTTCAACTTTGAGAAGACTCCCGCCGACTTCAACTAAATTTCTTTATAATGAAACGTTTTCTGATTTCACTTTTCGCCGTTGCTGCCGTCTTCGAATCGTTTGCAGTTGATTTCCGCAACGGAAAGTATTACTTCGAATACCGCGAAGACAACCGCAATGAAGCACAAATCGTCTCTGCCGACTCCGGTTATAAAGGCGACCTCGTAATCCCCTCTACCGCCACCGACAACAGCGGCAAAAAACTGCCAGTCACAGGCATCGGGACATGGGCATTCTGGGGCTCCACAATCACCACGCTGACACTTCCAGCCGGCATCAATTATATCGGAGAAGAGCCATTCTCGTCATGCCCCACCCTCAAGGAATTTATCGTCGATGCAGGAAACGCTACATTCAAAGCCGTTGACGGGGTCCTGATGACCTTCGACGGCACCACATTAGTGGCATTCCCAGCAGCCAAAGCCGACAATTACGTCATTCCCGAACAAGTTGATTCAATCGGCGACAACGCGTTTAACGACTGTGGCAACCTCAAACAAATCACTATTCCCGCGTCGGTGAGGAAAATAGGCAACTACGCTTTCGCCGCATGCACGTCGCTCAGCGAAATCCGCATCGCCGTTGCCGAACCTATCGCAGTGCCCGACAACGCATTCAACGGCGTCGACAAGCCCAACTGCCGCCTCATCGTGCCGAAAGGCTCAGCCGAGGCCTACTCCACCGATATCGTCTGGAGCGCCTTCAAAATCGAAGAAGAGGAATAGCCCCTTTTCAGGCATTCCCTGCCTTATATTTTTTATAGACCTTATTTAACTGCTTGTCAATCTCTTTTTGCGGGCAGTCAAGTTCGCTTAGGTCAATTTCGACATTTTCGGGCGTCTCTACCTCCATCTTGTTGTGATACTTGATGATAAGCGTCAGCGTAGGCGGCGCTCCGCGATACTTGATGTTAGTCTTGAATCTGACCTTATCGCAATCCTCGAAAAGTATTGTAGTCGGCAACCCTTTGCCGTCATATACGACAAACCGGTCCTCGCAAACAGCGAGTGCCGGAATGTTGTTGTTCAACTTGCCGATTTTCCGAAAAGTCGCGAAAGTCGAAAGAATCGTTCCGAGGGTAATCAAGCCATAAACTCCCACAATTAGCCATCCTTTCCAGTCGGAAAACAAAAATGAGAGGTCCCATCGGTTGAAACAGAACACTCCCAAGAAAACGAACAACGCCGACAGCAAAACGTATGTCACCGCCTTAACCACAACCGGCCCTTTACGATAATAATATTGATGCAGAATTTCCATATTTTTCTTTTTACTCCACAAAGATAGCACATTAAGAGAAAAAAAGCAAAACTTTATTCAGCCTAAAAATTTCATTTTCCCGACGCTCTATACTTTCAACTCTAAACTTTTATCTTTTTTGAATTTTTTTTCTTAACTTTGTAAGTTGTCGGTTATGCGGCAATGATTATTTACGATAACAATAACAAATAATAAAATACACCCCATGAAACGCATTGCACCGTTATCCCAAATCCAACTTGGCATATATATTGAATGTCAAGATCATCAGGAAGAAGCATTCTACAACATCCCCTACCTATATACTTGGGGAGAGGGCATCGACATCGAGCGTCTGCGTGCCGCAGTTGAGAAGGCCGTAAGTTACCACCCGACATTGTTCACCCGCATCGTTTCCGACGACGGAGAACCTATGCAAGTCCTTGATTTGAAAAATGAGCAATGGTCGCTAACAGCCGAGCACGTTGCCGATATCGAAACCGTCAAACGCGAACTTATAAAGCCTTACGAAATCGATGGCGGTCGATTATTCTACATCCGACTTTTCTACGATGACAAACGCACTTGCCTTTTCATCGACATTCATCACATTATCGGTGACGGGACATCTATAAGCGGTGTGCTCGTTAAGGATATTGAGGCAATTTACCTTGGCAAAGATATCTCGGAAGAAGCATTAACCCTCGCCGATGTCGCCGACAACGAGGCTGAAATGCGCAATTCATCCGCTCTTGACGATGACAGAAAATGGTTCGAGCAGGAATATGCCCTCGACGACACTTTTACGCCCATTCTTCCCGACCTTGAAAATCCCGTTCACTCCGAAAATAGCATCTACCGCACCATCAATATCGATATGGCAAAGGTTGACGCTTTCTGCAAAGAAAACGGGGTGTTCAAGAGCACGCTGTTCACATCGGCATATTCTTTCCTCCTCGCGAAATTCAATAATGAGAAGAAGTCATATTTCACCACAATATATAACGGACGCGGCGACAAACGCCTGACGCATTCCATCGGTATGTTTGTGCGTACAATCCCCGTTTTCGCCACATTCGACGACGACACCCGTGTGATTGACTACCTTCTTGCAGGTCAAAACCAAATGAGCGGATGCCGTAAACACGAAACATATTCCTACGGCGACTTCGTCTCCGAACTCAAGCCACAAAACAAATCGATGTTTGCATGGCACGGCATGCTGTTCTCCGACGACACTTTCTGTGGTGTTCCGATGGTTTACGAGCGCCTTTGCAATAGTACGCTCGAGGAACCGCTTTACATGAAGGCCTTCATCCACGACGGCCACTACCACATCAAAGCCGAATACAACAGTAACGAATATTCAGCCGAACTAATAAACCAAATTCTTGAGTCGTACGAAAACATTGTCATCGGACTTGTCAACTGCGAATATCTTCGCGACATCGACATTACATCTTCGAGCCAAATGGCACTACTTGACTCGTTCAACGCCAACGATGTTGAAGATGACACGTCGCTGACTATCGCCCAACTATTCCGTCGTCAAGCGAAATCCACGCCCGACAACGTAGCGGTGGTTTATGACGGGAAATCTTATACCTATGCCAAAGCTGACCGCCTTTCCGACCGCATTGCGGCATACCTTGTCGCTCATGGCGCCAAACATGGCGATGTGGTGTCAATTCTCATTCCCCGTTCGGAATGGATGGCAATAGCCTCCTTGGGAGCGCTTAAAGCCGGTTGCGCCTATCAACCGCTCGACCCGTCATACCCGAAGGACCGTCTGAACTTTATGATGTCCGACTCTTCGGCAAAATTGCTCATCGCCGACCGCGAACTAAGGCCGATTGTCGATGAATTTGTCGGAGAAGTGCTTTTTACTGACGAAATCATGTCGCTGCCCGAATCAGCACCCCTCGAAGTGGCAACATCGCCCGACGACCTGTTCATTCTCCTTTACACATCCGGCTCAACAGGCACGCCCAAGGGGGTTATGCTCAGCAATCGCAACTTGGCGGCGTTCTGCTGCTGGTATGAACGCTACTACAACCTGACTCCCGACTGCCGCGTTGCTGCATACGCAAGTTACGGCTTCGACGCTTGCATGATGGATATGTACCCGGCTTTGACACGTGGAGCCTCCGTACACATCATTCCCGAAGAAATCCGTCTCGACCTCATAGCCATAAACAACTATTTCGAGCGTAACGGCATCACTCATTCGTTCATGACTACTCAGGTTGGCTACCAATTCGCGACATCCGTCGAAAACCATTCGTTGCACCATCTCTCCGTCGGCGGCGAAAAACTCGCAAGCATTGTCCCGCCGAAAGGCTATACTTTCCATAATGCCTACGGCCCGACCGAGTGCACAATTTTCACGACCATCTACATTGTCAAAGAGCGTATAAATGACATACCCATCGGCCGCCCGGTAGACAACCTCCATCTCTACATTGTAGGCGCCGACGGGCGCAGAGCGCCTATGGGCGCTTGCGGTGAATTGTGGGTAAGCGGTCCGCAAGTGGGCCTCGGCTACCTCAACCGCCCCGACATCAACGATAAGGCTTTTATAGCCAACCCATTCGACAAATCGCCCAGCCACTGTCGCTGCTACCGTACAGGCGACATTGTGCGCTACCTTCCCGACGGAAACATCCAATTTGTGGGCCGCAAGGACGGACAAGTGAAAATCCGCGGTTTCCGCATCGAATTGAAAGAGGTGGAATCCATAATCCGCGAATTTGAAGGCATCAAGGACGCCACCGTCCAAGCCTTCGACGCTGAAGGCGGCGGCAAGTTCATCGCCGCATACGTTGTTGCCGACACGCCTGTCGACATCAACGCCCTCAACGATTTCATTCGCGACAACAAGCCGCCGTACATGGTGCCTGCTGTGACTATGCAGATTCCCGCAATTCCGCTAAACCAAAACCAAAAAGTCGACAAACGAGCCCTACCTAAGCCCGAAAAGCAAAAAGCGGAAAAGCCAGCGGTTGAAATCCCAATGAATCGGCTCGAAACCGAACTTCACGGCATTGTGGCTGAAATCGTTGGCAACCACGATTTCTCCGTTGTTGAGCCTCTCGGTTATGCCGGACTGACATCAATTACGTCAATTAAACTCGCCACTCAGGTTTTCAAACGCTACGGCGTAAAACTCGACTCAATGTCGCTCGTCAAAGAGGGCTCAATCCAATCGATTGAAAACGCTATCCTTGACAACCTGCTCAACAAAGAAGCCCCAGCACCAGTCGCCGAACAAAAAACTGCGAAAGAAGAAGTGCTCGCCGCACCGCTTTCAGGCCCACAGGAGGGCATTTACTACGAATGTCAGAAGAATCCCACCGAGGTCATATACAACATCCCCGTACGACTCGCCTTCCCGCCATCGGTCAGTGCCGAATCGCTTGCGGCAGCCGTTGAGAAAGTCATCGCCGCCCACCCGATTCTTACCGCCCACTTTGAGCAGACCGATGAGGGTATTATGCAGATTATCGACCCGTCGGCGACTCCTGTCGTTGAACGGCTGTTAAAGGCCGAAGCCGAAATCGCCGCTTACAGCCACGACTTCGTCCGTCCGTTCAATCTTGCCAAAGCGCCGCTCTACCGCGCAAGCGTGGCGCAAACTGAGAAATGCGCATACTTATTCCTCGACGTTCACCACCTCGTCTTCGACGGCGGTTCACTTGACTTGTTTATCAACCAAGTGAGCGAAATCCTCGAAGGACGCGAAATTTCGCCCGAATCGACAGGCTATCTCGACTTCGTGAATGCCGACCGAACTGAAGAGCACAGCAAAGCGAAGGCCTTCTTCGACAATCAGATGAAGGATTGCGAAGAAGCCAGCGAAATTGCACCCGAAATGAGGAGCGAAGGCCAAGGTCACTTGTCGGAAACCTTCGGTGCAATCGACTTCGACCGCCTGGCGGAACGATGCAAAGCCCTCGGCGTCACTCCTGCGAGCCTCACGCTTGCCGCTACGCAATATGTCGTAGGTCGTTTCTGCAACAGCCACAACGTCTATATCGCCACCATCAGTTCGGGCCGAAGCGATGTCAGCATCGCCGACACCGTCGGTATGTTCGTCAACACGCTTGCCCTCGCCGCCACAATCGGCGACCAAACGGTAGCGGATTATATCCGTGAAATCAGCGAATCATTCGACGCCACACTACGACACGAAAATTATCCATTCGCCCGCGTCGCCTCCGACTACGGCTTTGTGCCGTCAGTCGCATTCGCCTATCAGGTCGGCGTCATTTCTGAATACACCGTTAATGGTGAAAAAATCGGCTTCGAAAACCTCGAACTGCTCATTCCCAAATTCAAAATCGACATCACTGTCGAAGAAATTGACGGTAAAACGGGCTTCCGTGTACGCTACGACGACACTCTTTATTCCCGTTGGCTGATGCAAACCCTCGCCGATGCTCTTGCCGTAACTCTCGACAATCTCGTCAATGCCGACGGCAATGAGCCGATTAAACGCATCTCAATGCTTACCGACGAGCAACGAGAAGCCACAATCGCATCGTCATACGGCGGCGACCTGCAATTCGATATCAGCAAGACCGTGGCCAACATATTCGCCGAAAACGCGCTCAAGTGCCCCGATGCTCTTGCCGTTGCCGACCGTGACCGCGAAATCACTTATGGCGAGATGAACCGCCGCGCTTGTGTGCTTGCCCATCGACTCATCTCATTAGGCGTGAAGCCTAATATGTTCGTCGCCCTGTTGCTCGAACGCACAATCGACTTCCCCATCGCCGTACTCGCATGCCACAAGGCCGGAGCCGCCTATTTGCCGCTCGACCTCGAATATCCTGCCGAGCGACTGCTTTATATGCTCGAAAACTCAGAAGCGCCGATGATGGTCACAACCCACGATGTGCTGGCCGCCAAACTCGAAGAAGGCCCATTCGAAGTCAAGAACACCTTGTTTATCGACGACATCGATTTCTCTGTCGCCACCGAGCCAATCGACCTGTCTAAGCCCGATGGACTGGCATATATGATTTACACTTCTGGTTCGACCGGCAAACCCAAAGGCGCAATGCTCCACCACGCAGGATTGATGAATATGGTACAGACGGTTATCCACAAAGCCAATATCAACGCTTCCGACCGTATCGCCCACCACCGTAGTTTCAGTTTCGATGCCCATGTCGGCGACCTTTACCCAGTTTTGATGATGGGCGGAAGCCTGCACATCATGCCTTCGGAAATCCGCAAGGACCTCGAAGCCATCTACAAGTTCATCGTTGACAGAAAAATTACCGGTGGCGGCTACACCACCTCGATGGCAATCTTGATGATTAACAACTTCGACCTGCCGGTGCGCTACATCTCCGGCGGCGGCGAAAAGATGGCCGGCGTTTCGAGCGACACCTACGACATCGTCAACGTCTATGGCCCGACCGAATCGACCAACGATACCAATATTTTCTTCATTCCTCGCGGAGCGAAAATGGACAATATCCCCATCGGTCCCGCAGTCAACAACTGTTGGAGTTTCATGTGCGACACCGACGGCAACCTACTGCCTCACGGAGTTGCTGGCGAACACTGCTTCGCGGGAATTCAGGTAGGCCGCGGCTACTGGCAACTCCCCGAGCGGACAGCCCAATCCTTCTGCGACTGCCCCTTTGTCAGCACCGACCTCCACGGACGCCCCGTCAGAATGTACCACACAGGCGACCTCTGCCGATACAATGCCAACGGAGAAGTGGAATACGTGAGCCGTATCGACTCGCAGGTTAAAGTGAGCGGTTTCCGAATCGAACTCGGCGAAATCGACAGTTTCGCACGCCAATTCCCCGGCATACACGAAGAGGCCGCAGCCGTCAAGACTATCGGCACAAGCAAATATGTGTGCCTCTTCTACACGGTCAAAGAAGGTGCCGAAGTCGACAACAAGGCCCTTAAGGAATATCTCGAATCGACAACACTTGCCACATATATGGTGCCGAAAGTGTATATGAAGATTGACGAGATGCCCCGCACCCCCAGCGGAAAAATCAGCCACAAACAACTCCCGCAACCCGACTTAAGCGAACTCAGCCAATATGTCGCGCCGCGCAACGATGTGGAGCGCACCCTCTGCGACATTTTCGCCAAAATGCTTTCGCTCGAACGAATCGGCATCTACGACGACTTCTTCCTGCTTGGCGGCACTTCGCTGATTGTCACCCGCGTGGTGCTCGACGCAGTCAAAGCAGGCTATAACATCACCTACGGCGACGTTTTCAAATACAAAACAGCCGCAGCCCTCGCCGAATTCCTATCTGGCGGTGCTCAAGTCGACGAGGAGGCCGAAGCCCGCGACCGCAACATCCGCGAATACGACTACTCGGCAATCGACCGACTTCTCCAAGAGAACACCCTCGACGCTTTCAAAGATGGCGAATGTCACGAAATCGGCGACGCTCTCCTCACCGGAGCCACCGGTTTCCTCGGAATCCACGTTCTCAACGAACTCGTCAACGCCGGCAACGGCAAAATCTACTGCCTCGTACGAGGAAAGACCATCGATGACGCCGCCCGCAGATTAAAGAACTTGCTATTCTACTACTTCGGCGATGCTTTCGACGAACTCTTCGGAACTCGCATCATCGTGGTTCAAGGCGATGTCACTCAGCCGATTCAACTTGACGCACACATCGACACGGTATTCAACTGCGCAGCAAATGTCAAGCACTTCTCGAAAGGCACCGACATCGAAGACGTGAACATCGGCGGAGCCAACACCTGCATCGACTTCTGCTTGGCTAAAGGAGCCCGATTGATGCACGTCTCGACGATGAGCACCGGTGGAATCCTATTCGCCGACCGCGACCGCGAAACCAACATCTACGATGAACGTCATCTTTATATCAGCCAAAACCTCGACATTCAATACACCTACTCGAAGTTTATCGCTGAGCGCAACATCCTGCAGGCAATCATCGACCGCGGATTGAAAGCGAAAATCGCCCGCGTCGGCAACCTCTCGGCCCGTTCGACCGACGGAGAATTCCAAATCAACTTCAACACTAACAGTTTCTTCGGCCGTCTGCGTGTCAACCAGATGCTCAAAGCGTGCCCTTACGAAGAAATGGACAAGCCGTTTGAATTCTCGCCTATCAACGAAGTGGCTCGCGCCATCGTCACACTCTCCACTACGCCCGACGCATGCTGCATGTTCCACCCCTACAACGTACACCACGAACCGAAATACGACATCATCGAACAGATGATTAAACTCGGTTATCCGATTGAATGGGTTGAAAACGAAGAATTTGCCGCTCGCCTCGACGAAGCGAAGACCGACCCCGAAAAGGCGGAACGTCTTGCTGGCATGATTGCCTACCAAAACATGGGACACGGACGTACTATCACACCGATTGTCAACGTCAACGTGCAGACGATGCAAATTCTCTATCGACTTGGCTTCCGCTGGACGGCCACCTCGTGGGACTACGCCGAACGATTCCTGACCGCTATCAAAGGCTTGGGATTCTTCGATTAAGACAAATGATCATTTACGTAAATGACATTCTGTGACCACATATCGCCCCGTTACAACACGCGTTTCAAACGCGTAACGTCCGTCGTTGAGAATCGTGCGGAGGAGCGATGTGTCGGTCAGTCCGTCGCCCGTCAGTTTGACCGCACTCTCCTTCATGGTCCAAAGTCGGGTGAATTCCTCCTCACGGCTTTCTGCCGCGAGCACCCGCGCGATTTCCTCATCATTAAGCACTTCGCGCAGTACGGCGTCGTCAATCTTTCTGACAACCGCCTCGACATCCACACCTACAGGCTCGACATCCACAGCACAAGCCACCGCCTCCCGACAATGACTCAGATTAAAATGAATGTCTTGTCGGGACGCGAAAAACGGCTTGCCCGCCGAAGTGAAATCGATTTCAGGCATCTCTTCAATGCCGAAGTCACGCCGGAGAGCGTTGCGGAGCAGTATCCACACCGCTACCGATTGACGGCGAAGCAAGTCGGTGCGAAATCGCAAAGTCTTCTCACGTCGCCATTCGGGCAGGTCGGCAAGAGCCGCGTCGAGGTCGAAACCCGTTATGTCGTCATTGACGTAAATCATTTTCTGTCGACAAAATTAAGTAATTACTCCCGTTTTTCAGCATAAATGAGTAAGAAAACAAAAAATATAGTCCCCGAAGACGGAAAAAAACTCAACTTTTTTCTCCGCCACTTGGATTTGACCATCATTATAATCACGGCGTGCCTGCTCGCATTCACCAACATTTCGCTATATTTTTTCTCGAAAAGCCAAGTGAAAAAATCGGCAAAAGACATTGCCCTCTGCAAAATTGACCATATAGACAGCCACATCAGCGACCTTATGGCGCGGATAAAAACCACAGCCGGCTTCGCTTTGGAAATGGTGGTCGACAACTTCGACTTTCCCGAAGAGATGCTCGATATTACCAGAAAAGTCGTGGCAAACGACTCTTGCATTACGGGATGCGCAATCGCTTTCCGCCCCGACTTTTACCCAAAATACGGGAAATTTTTCGAGCCTTACACCTACCGCAAATGGCCCGAAAATCCCGACTCTCTCGTGTCTATCGTCGAGCATCACGACTATACCGTCAACAGCAACTACAAAAAAAGCGTAGAAGCCGGCGAAATGTGGAGCGACCCATATTATGGGAAAGCAAGCGGATTGAACATTTTTTCCTATTCTCAAACATTCAATGATGATAAAGGACAATATGCCGGGTGTATTGTCACCGACGTGCGTCTTGAATGGCTTAACGACATCATGGAAGACGCCCTTCCCTATCCTTCGGCGTTCTGCATAATCGCCGACCCGAGTACGAAAAAGGTGTTCATTTCATCGGCGAAAGGCGACGACCGACAATTGACCGACCGAATCATTAGGGACATAAAACCCGGAGAGTCGGGGTCATTTTCTATCGAATCAGCCTTCTCGCCAAACCGTTTGGTAGTCTATGCGCCGATTACACCCACAAATTGGTCAATGGCCATCTCCATTACCAACCACGACTTGCTCAGCAACCTGCACTCGACAACGTGGACACTCGTTCTGCTTAATGCTCTAATTCTGGTTTTGGTGGGACTAATCCTTAATCGTGGTGTCAAATCAGCGCGACGCTCCAGGCTCGCTCGCGAAAAATCGAATATCATACGAAACGAACTCAGGATTGCCAACAAAATACAAACACACCTACTACCAAAAGATTTCCCCGCGCGCGACGATGTTGATATCTACGGAATCGTCTATCCGGCCAAAGAGGTGGGAGGCGACCTTTTCGATTATCGCATACGCGATGAAAAACTCTTCTTCTGCGTGGGCGACGTCAGCGGAAAGGGCACACCAGCATCGCTGCTGATGTCGGTGACTATCTCCTACTTCCGCGCCATAATCTCACGCGAAAGCCGTCCGGCAAAAATTATGGAGTGGATTAACTCAATGGCCGTCAGAGGCAATGAGGAATATATGTTCGTCACGCTTTTCATCGGTGTGCTCGACCTCCCCACGGGACGCTTACGCTATTGTAACGCCGGCCACGATGCACCGTTGATTATCGACGAAAAAGTCGTTACGCTCGATGTCGAACCAAATCTCCCCATCGGCGTTTTAGAGAATTTCAAATATTCGGAACAACAAACGGCTATACCTTCTTCCACAACAATTCTCCTCTATACCGACGGTGTCACGGAGGCTGTCAACGCCAACAACAACCTCTACGGAATCGACCGCTTAAAACGTATTTGCTCCAATGCATCCGCTCCGAAAGAACTTGTCAGCAAGATTAAAAACGACATCGAATTGTTTGCCAACAAGACGGAGCAGTCGGACGACATTACCATGTTGGCCATTCGTTTCACCCTCAACGACGACACCGACAGCGAAGAAATAAGTGTCGAAATGACATCCGACATCAACCAAATCACGCGTCTTGAAGGTCTATGCAACTCACTTCGCGACAAATTCAGTATAGAACAGCAATTGGCCACCCGATTGAATGTTGCTCTTGAAGAGGCCGTCAGCAACGTGATTCTATATGGATTCAATAATAATGATAACCCGAAAAACCGACTTTCGGTAAGCGCTCGCAAATCGTCGGGCAAAATCATTATCAAAATCGTTGACAATGCCCGAGCGTTCGACCCGACAGCAAAAGACGACCCCGACACGACTCTCGACGCCGACGAACGACCCATCGGAGGATTGGGTATTTACTTAATTCGTCAAATTATGGACACTGTCAATTACGAGCGTATTGACAATCAAAATATTCTGACTATTACCAAAAAATTATAAATTTAAAAAAAATGAAAACTACGATTAAAGAACAAAATGGCCAATTATGGGCCATATTCGAAGGAAGATTTGACACTGTAGTGGCAACTACAATTCAAGGCGAAATCGCTCCGTTGCTTCAATCAACCGACAAGGAGATTGTTCTCGACTGCACGGCTCTTGATTACATCAGTTCGTCGGGATTGCGTGTTTTTCTCCAAATTCGTCAACATGCCAACGCTGCAAATCAGCGCGTTGTCGTCCGTAATGCCAATTCCGGCATCCTCGACATCTTCCGCATGACAGGCTTCAACCGCCTATTCGACTTCGAATAATCTGTTCGCAACGAACCGATTATTATCGAATAATGGCCCTGTCCAGCTTCAATCTCTCAGATGGATGCCTGGCACAATAAGCCGTCTGCCTACGTCACCAGCTGAATGCGTCGAAGACAATATATAGGCTGATACGTCAAATTTCTTGGCAAACAATCAGACAATCACAAAAATAATTAGATTTGTTGATTTATCAGATTGTAATATGCGCCCCGCTTTGCCATTAGGGTTTTGTGATTGCCAACTTCGGCAACCGCGCCATTGTTAATCACAACTATTTGGTCAGCGTTTCTGATTGTAGAAAGACGGTGCGCAGCAATGACAACGGTTTTGTCTTTGAAAAAGTTCCGCATATTCGCGACGATTTGCTGCTCGTTTATGACATCAAGTGAATTCGTGGCTTCGTCTAAAAATATATACTTAGGGTCTTTATATATTACTCGAGCTAAAAGCAATCGCTGCTTTTGGCCTTTACTCAAATCAACGCCGTCATCACCAATCTTTGTTTTATAGCCAAGTGGCAATTCGGAAATAAAGCAATCAGCATTGACCATTTTTGCTGCCATAAGAAGCCTTGCGTTGTCGATTTGCTCATCAGTATTCGCTATGTTTCTTTCAATACTTTCCGAAAAAATAACCCCATCTTGCATCACGACACCGCAACGACCTCTCCACTCGCGTAGATTGATGTCAGTAAGTGGTGTTTCTCCTAACATAATTGATCCTCTTTTTGGACGATAATAACCTAATAGCATTTTGATTAGGGTTGTTTTGCCACAACCTGACGGACCGACTATTGCTGTGACCTTTTTATTGGGAATTATTATAGATATTTTGTTCAACACATTGCCCAGTCTATTTGAATAAGAGAATTCCACATCTTCAATTCGAATGTTTTCACCTCCCGTCAACGCACATTCTTCTATCTTATTGGCGTCTTCATCGACCTTTGTCATAATTTCGTTAATCCTTGCCAACGACATGAACAGGTCCTGTAGAGAGTAAACAAACGAGATAATTTGCCTCGTGGGGACATTGAGCTGTCCTACAACAATCTGAATTGCCAACATCGATCCCATTGACAAATTGCCCGATAACACCGAAAATGCGAGCGCCAAAGTAATCAGGATGCTCTTTATTTCATCAGACACCACCACTATCAGTTCTTGGATTTGCTGTAGCCTCAACATCCTTTTTTGGATATCAAAAACCTGTTGTTGTTTCTCTTGCCAATCACGGCAACGGCGGTTCTCACATCCTTGTAGTTTGATTTCTTGCATGTTAGACAAGAACCTGTATGTTTCAATTTGAGAATATGAGTTGGCTTTGAACAGAAGAAAATCAAGTCTTTTTCGCCTTCTTAGAAGAAATACTGTACCAAGACTAGACAAAATTGTTGGGAAAAGGAACAACACGAAAACTACTGGACTATAAGACACAAGAATGGCTGAGAATATAATCAGAGAGAAAACTGACATTATAATATTCGTGGAGTCATCTGTTAAGAATCGTTGGACCCGTCCATAATCACTAATCCTTTGATTTAAATCGCCAATCAAGACGACATCAAAAAACCCAATCTCTAATCGCAACAGCTTACGCAAAAAATCACATACCAAGTTATAACTAACTTCAAAGGAGAAAAACAGAACAATTCTTCGCCGGGCAAATTCTGCCGTCGTCTTGCCAAAGACAATAAAAACTTCTCCAAGGAGAACAAGCCAAACAATTCCGATGTTGTTATTCTTAATCCCATCATCAACGATTAT
>JAFZPB010000287.1 GCA_017552595.1 Muribaculaceae bacterium | reverse complement strand
TGGCATCAATCATGGTGGAAGAAGTGTCAAGCCTACGCGGAAAATCCAGAAACCCCATCGGCGTAGCATATCGTCAAACCATTTGCCGCATCAACAACCGCGAATACTGCGACACTATTCTCCGTTACTTCGACGAGCAAATATAGCAATTTGTCTTCAACAAAATTAAAATCAAAGGGGAGATTCGACATGGATTTCCCCTTTGTTTTTTATTTCAAGTCAGGCAGAAATGTTGAAGAAATGGGACAAAGTGGGACAGTGGGACACTTTCGATAACGCACTGAAAAACAACCATTTTGACTGTCCCACTTGAAAATGGGACAGTCAACCTCTTTCAGGCAAATCCTAAATCCATAATATTAAAAGTTCGTCTTCCCTTTTTATGCCTCTTTAAACTTTCAACTATAAACTATAAACTTTATCAAATTTTTTTCGTAACTTTGTTGATTGAAAGTGCCCCCAATAAAGGAAATCTCTTAATTAACAATTAAATAAATCGCTTATGAAAAAGTTATTACTTTCACTTATGGCCCTCGCCGCTCTGACGGCATCGGCCCAGTCAGCAAAATTCTCTCCAGTATGGACATCGGTCCTCGACGGCGCAGGTGCCGACCACGCACATCAAGTGGTTAAGGCCAACGACGGCGGCTGGTTTATCGGCTACCGCTTTGTCCCCAACGGCGCAGTTGCCCTCGACGGCAACCCCCTCGACCTCTCCGAATCGACCGACTATGCCACCAACAATTCGTACCTCCTCGTCCGCTACGACGCCAGCGGAAACCCTCTCTGGACCGTACACAGCGACTGGGGCTATGAATACGGCAATGCTCTTTGCGCCACTTCCGACGGCGGCGCTCTTGTCGCCCTCAACGTGAACCACACCTACAACACGCAACAACAAACACTCCTCTCGGGCGACACTCTCCTTGCAATTAAAGACGCCACCAACAAAGAACGCGTTCTTTTCAACCAATACCCAGGCAAAACCAACCGCCAGGGTGTCATCGTGAAAATCGATAACGAAGGTCGCATCGATTGGATGCACCCACTCATCGTTAAGGACGCTAACAAATCTGACGGATTTACACTTGCCGGCGTTGGAGAATACAACCTTAACGGCAAAACCGTCTATGGCGTATCAGGCTCTTATGTCACAGACCTCGCTCTCGACAAGAACGACTTCGGCGGCTCTGCCGACATCGCTCTCCCCGCCGGCGCACAAGAGAACATCTTCTGCTTAACATTCGACCAAAACGGACTGCCGACGCAGACATTCAACGCTGGCGATAACGACAACCCCTATAACCTCATCTCAATCGTTTCCGTCCCCGAAGTCTCCAAAGCCAAAATCATCGGCTTCCAATTTAATGTCAATCCTCTTACCGCTACTGTAGCAATCCAAGCATCCGGAGCGGCAAATTCCAACATCGTTATCCGCGCGGCAGGCATGAACCTCGCCACTGTTAACCTCTCCGGCGTTGCAGACGAACTCATCGTCGCTAAGGTCGATATGCCTTCACTTTCGCTTTGGGCAAAAGTTCTCACACCTACTCTTAATGCGCAAGGCAAGAGCGACCACAAACCCCAGGCAATCAACATCGTTGACGGCGACATCTATGTCACCGGTGCAATCAACGGCGGTTTGGCACTCTCAACATCTACCGAAACGAATATCGTCACCTCTTCGAAAGCCGCTCTCGACGGTTATGTTATTGGCATGAACGGTTCAAACGGTAGCGTTAAGGGCGGTGCGACTGTAGGCGCAACGATTTCTCAACTCCGCAAAGTCATCAAGGGCGACAACAAAATCTGGGCATACGGATATCAGATGTCGGCCGGCGGTGCTGTCGAACCCGGCGTGTTCATGCTCCCCGTTGATCCCTCATCATTCGCCAAAGGCACTCCCGAGCACATTGTCAAATCAGCAGGTGCCCCCACCCTTAAGGACTGCGCTCTTGACGAGAACAACAAGAAATTCGTGGCACTCATGGGCGAAAACAAGGCCGGCACACTCGGCGACGGCACTACCCTTCCCACCCCGACCGGCTTCCACGCAGTGGCTGTTTGCAACGCTGTGAATATGGACCTCAACGCCGTTCAAAGCACATCCGCTGACGACGAAGCGGCCGAAATCCTCGGTGGCGTAGGCGAAATCATCGTCAAGGCTGAAAACATCGACTACAACGTTTACAACCCCGCAGGCCAACTTATCGGCAAAATCTCGGGCAAAGGTGAAGCCTCGATGAAAGTCGATGCAGGCATCTACCTTGTTGGCGACGTAAAAGTCATCGTTAAGTAATTTGTTTTCATTGTAAGAATTATTTGTTCACCGCGGCTGCGCTTTGGCGACGTCGCGGTGAATTTTTGTGACATTTCGGACTGTTTTCAACTAAAATCAAGGTCAAATTGCCGTTTATGACTGTTCAATTTTGCATTTTTGCGGAATTTGCAGTAAATTTGTGAGATTATTCGCAAATTAACAAACATAATATAAAATACAGTAATGAAAAAGTTCCTTTGTGGCCTTGTATTAGTGGCCCTCACGATTCCCACCGTCATGGCGCAGTTGTCGAAAGTCGATTTGCGCGGACAGGTGATGTATGAAAACTACAAAGAAATCGAAAAAGCAAAAAAAGCGGGCTTGCCCGTTCCCGCACATCTGAAAAAGATGGAGATTCCCGAGTCCATCACCCTTACTATCCGCATGGGTTCGGAAGCCGACATCGACAAAGTTGAAGCCCTTGGCGCTGAAGTAATCGACGTTACAGGCAACATGGCAATCGTCACCATCAAGATGAGCCAACTTGAAGAGCTTTCGCTCATCAACGAGGTAAAGGCCATCCAATCGCCCCGTAAATTCAAACTCCTCAACGACAAAGCACGTATAGCATCGCGCGTGAACGAAATCCGTGCCGGCCTTAAAGACAAGAGCGGAAATCCATATCCCGGAACATTCGACGGAACAGGCGTTCTTGTCGGCTTGATGGACACAGGTCTCGACCCCAATCACATCAACTTTATGGATGCCGACGGTAACACCCGCGTGAAAGGTATTACTAAATACTCCAACAGTTACGGTACAGTAAAGTACACCAACTATCTTACCCCTGAAAAGATAGCCAATTTCACCACAGAAGATGCCACTGAAACCCACGGAACCCATGTGCTCGGAATCATTGCCGGTGGTTATAAGGACTCGACAAATGACTACACCGGAATGGCTCCCAACGCCGACATTTATGTCTGCTGCGGCGACCTCGACGACGCATGTATTCTTGCAGCCGTTAAGCGCATTGCCGATTTCGGCAAGAACAACGACAATCAACCCGTCGTTATCAACTTGTCGCTCGGCGGTAACTCCGGCTCGCACGACCAATATGACTCGTTCAACCAATACATCGACAACCTCGTGGCAAGTTATCAGAATCCTCCTATTATCTGCATCTCGTCAGGCAATGAAGGTGACACCAAAATCGCCATCCGTAAACAATTGACGGCATCGTCGAAATCATTCGCCACAATCGTTCCCATCTACTCCTCATATTATTGGAACTACAACGCCTCCTACGGCTACGATATCGAATTCTACGGACAAGACGGCACTCCGTTCTCAGTCACTCCGTTCATCTATAATTACAGCCAAAAATCAGAGATACTAGAACTCACCCCGCTTAAGGTAACAGGTTCCGGAAAGTCGGCTTCAATTTCGGCAACGTCGTTCCCCGACATGGAGGATTACGTTCAATCCGGTTCGCTCAGCGTACAATCGAAAGTGGATTCCCAAAGCGGACGCTACTCTGTTGTCTATCACGGCACTCTTGAAGCAGCATCATCAACCTATCGTCTCGGCTTCCGCATCGAAGGCTCGGCAGGACAAACTCTCTACTGCTACGCCACCGACTACGACGGAGTTGTCGAATTTACCAACGGCGGCAGCAGTTCAAACTACACCGCCGGCTCAGGCGACGGCACAATCAACTCCATGTGCTGCGGCTTGAACACCCTCTCAATCGGTTCGTACAACACCAAAAACCAATGGACCTCCACAAGCGGAAGTACTTATTCTATGTCAAGTACATTCCCCCTCAACCGGATTTCTTATTTCTCAAGTTGGGGTAATGTTTGGGACGGTCGTCTTCTCCCCCACATTTGCGCACCTGGTGCGAGAATCGCTTCATCGGTCAGCACATATAATGTAAACTATTCCGGCTCATACGCATCCTACTATAGATTCGACTCCACCGACCTCGTGGCTCAAGTCTCTGGTAGCAGTCGCGACTACCACTGGGGAATGTTGCAAGGCACATCGATGTCGTCGCCCCACGCTACCGGCGTATTCGCTCTCTGGAAACAACTCAAACAGGATATGACTCCGCAAGAAGTTGCTGAAACGGCACAAGCCACTGCAAAGACCGACTCCTATACAACCAGTGCAGGTCAACAGGCAGGTGCTGGCAAACTCGACGCTTACGCAGGCATGCAATACATTATCGAGCACTACTCGGGCGTTGAATCGCTCATCTCACGCAACTTGCCCACAGTACTCGTTCGCGAAAGCAGCCGCAACATCTTCGAAATCGCGGCCGCCGAAGGTGACGCCTTCACCGCAACGCTCTACGGCATTTCGGGCCAAGTGGCAGCGAAAGTCTCGGGCGAAGGTCATGCCACCCTTTCCGCCGAAGGTCTTGCCAAGGGCGTTTATGTCCTCAAAGTCAACGGCGCGAAAGTGAACAGTTCGCAAAATCTCATCGTCAGATAATGCATAATGCATAGTGCATAATTGAGATGCTCGGCACATGCCGAGCATCTCTTCTTTTAAGATACTACATCCCGCACTACATTTGTCTAAGGTGATAGTGTTGTCTAAGTTGTCCGATTTTTCTTTAAACTCTAAACTATCTTCTTTAAACTTTAATAGGCAAACTATTGCAGATGTCGGAAATAATTGGTAAATTCGCTTTTTGAATCTTTGTTATGAACTTCGACGACTATATTTTCCACATGCCGCTGAAAGTGCGCGACTACGAACTCGACGCCGAAGGCATTGTGAACAACGCCAACTACCTCCATTATATGGAATATACCCGCCATGAGTTCTGCGAACAAGCGGGTGTATCTTTCAAGGCAATGCTCGACGAAGGCATTGTGCCTGTTGTGAGGAAAATCGAAATCGAATATCTCAGTTCGCTCCGCTCTACCGACATAGCCGAAAGTTGCATCCGCTACGAGCGTAAAGGTGCGAAATTCATCTTCTATCAGGATATTTTCCGCGGCGAGGAACTTATCGCCCGCGGAATCGTCACAATCGTCAGCATCGAAAACGGCCGACTTTCGCGCGGAGAACGGCTCGCCGAATATTTCAAGGAATACGAACGATGATAACCGAATACGAAATAGCGTTCGCCACCCTCAAGGGTCTAAATCAAGCCCTTGCCACGGAACTTCTCAACCGCATAGGTTGTGAAGAGCGCTTTTTCGCACTCTCGGAGCATCAGTTAGCAGTTGAAATGGGTTTTGAAAGCAAAATATTCGCCCGCGACTACCGCGACCAGTTACTCGAACACGCTCGCAACGAACTCGAATTCATCGAAAAAAACAAAATCTCGACGTTCTATTACCGCAACGAAGATTTTCCTCAGCGGCTCACCGACTGCGAGGACTCTCCCCTACTCCTTTACGGACTCGGCAACTGCGACCTCAACAGCGCCCACTTCATCAGCGTCGTCGGCACTCGCCACGCAACGCCTTACGGCAAAGATTTCACCGCTCGGCTCGTCAGCGACCTGTCGAAGATGCTCGACAATGTTGTTATCGTCAGCGGACTTGCCTACGGCATCGACGCTGCGGCTCACAATGCGGCCCTTCAATGCGGTGTGCCTACGGTGGCCGTCCTCGCCCATGGTCTATCGATAATCTATCCTGCCGCAAACCGCAATTTGGCTGCGAAAATAGCAAACGGCGGTGGTATGCTCCTGACCGACTACCAATCATGGATGCCCATCCACAAAGGCAACTTCATAGCCCGCAACCGCATAGTCGCCGGCATTTCCGACTGCACTGTGGTGGTGGAATCGGGGCTCAAAGGCGGTTCGCTAATCACGGCACGACTCGCATCGGGCTACTGCCGCGACGTCTTCACCCTCCCAGGTCGCATTTCAGACAAATATAGCGAGGGCTGCAACCGCCTGCTTCTCTCCAACGGTGCGTCAATAATCCGCTCCGCCGACGACCTCGTGTCGGCTATGCGCTGGACTGCAAAGAGCCTCGACGAGCAACCCAAACTTTTCCGCGAACTATCCGCCGATGAGCAAGCAATCGTCGATTACCTCACCTCTGCCGGTGAAGCCCATATCAACGAAATTTGCGTCAATGTGAATATCCCCATCGCCAAACTCACGGGCATTCTCATCGACATGGAATTCGACGGACTTGTTCTCACCTATCCAGGCAGTAAATATCGTTTAGCATAATCATCTGAAAATTATTAACTTCTAAATATAACTACCATGGCAAAAAAAATCGTTCCCGAATCGGAATTTATCATCAATCCTGACGGCAGCGCATTCCACATCCACGTGCGCCCCGACCAACTCACCGACCGCATCATCATGTGCGGCGACCCCGCCCGCGTCAGCGTAATCGCCTCTTTCTTCGACGAGCAAACTTTTGAAGTAAGTTCGCGCGAATTCCACACCATCGGCGGCACCTTCAAGGGCAAACCCATCATGTGTATCTCCCACGGCATCGGCCCCGACAACATCGATATCGTTATCACCGAACTCGATGCCCTCGCCAACCTTGACTTCGAAACCCGCGAAATCAAAGAAAAACATCGTCAATTGACGATGGTACGCATCGGCACTTCCGGCGCACTTCAACCCGAACTTGACCTCGGAACTCCCGTAATCGCCGAAAACTCAATCGGTTTCGACGGCGTATTGAACTACTACGCAGGCCGTAACGAAGTGGCTAACCTCGAATTTGAAAAAGCCTTCTGCGAACATGTGGGTTGGAATCCGACATGGGCAAAACCCTACGTTGTTCCCGCCGACCCGAGCCTCGTTGAACAAATCGGTCGCGATGACATGGTTCGCGGCAACACCATCTCAGCCGTCGGCTTCTATGGTCCGCAGGGCCGCGAAGTACGCCTCGCCCTTGCCAACCCTGACCTCAACAGTCGCATCGAATCGTTCCGCTTCCACGACCGTAAAATCACCAACTACGAAATGGAATCGGCTCCGCTGCAAGGTCTCGGAAAACTGATGGGCCACCGCTGCATGACCGTGTGCTCAATCATCGCCAACCGCATGGCAAAGAATGCCAACGCAAACTACAAAGACGCCGTCACCAACCTCATCAAGACGGTGCTCGACCGCATTTAATCAACATCACCTGCGGGGCCGCTGTTGTCCCGCAGGGTTCTTATTCATTTGACAATGAAAAAAATCCTACTCGCCATATTGGCACTTTTCGCCGTATTTAACATCTCCGCCACTTCCAGTTGGAATGACCCGGAGCCAAACTCAATGAAAGTCGATTTCGACGCCATTAAGAAATATATCAACGACAACGGCGAACAATATCAGGCATTGTTCGAGCGCTTCGTCAGCGCCGACACCACTCTGACTCTCGAGGAAGTGGCTATCGTTTATTACGGTAACCGCATCCGCCCGCTCACCTACCCTGGCGGCGACCCCGAAGCGGCAAAATACAATGTCAGGAAACTCAACAACGAAGGCAAATTCCTGGAAGCCCTTGATGCTTCCGACGCAAAAAATCTTGTGGCACCCACGGAACTTCGCACTCAGTGGGACGCCACCGTCGCCGCATACAGCATCAAGGACAACTGGCGTCTTATGCCCTTCTTTATCCGCTACCGACAACTGGCCAACGTGATTTTAGCATCTGGCGACGGCAAAACGCCGGCCACCGCCTTCAAGGTTGTGAATGTCGATGACGAATACGTTTTGCTCTCCAACACGTTGGAGGCCACAAAGATTGTTAATCAAACGCTTATTTACAACAACGACGTGCCTTTCGACAAAATTTCGATAATAAGAGGCGACCAAGAAGTCAATATTTTCTTCAATGTCGCCCTATGGTTCGATTTTCTCAAGGGCGCTTTGAAATAATCGCCGACCGACAAATAAAAAAAAGCGTCTCTCTAAGACGCTTTTTTATTCGACTGGTGTAAGCCCGAGTGTTGCGGCATGTTCCAACATAAACTTGTAGGCCGCCTCGCGCTCGTTTGGAATCACGCCATCGAGAATCGCGTCTTTGATTGCATCCTTAATCAGTCCCACTTCGCGCGACTGCGGAATGCCAAAAATCCGCATTACGTCGTCGCCCGAAATCGGCGGCTGGAAGTTGCGCACCCTGTCTTTTTCTTCGATTTCGACGAGTTTATTACGGACCGTCTGATAGTTGTGGAGAATATTCTGTACACGGTCGACGTTTTTCGACGTAATATCAGCCTCACAAAGAATCATCAGGTCGTCGATATCGTCGCCAGCCTCAAATAGCATACGACGCACGGCAGAGTCGGTCACAACGTCTTCTACAAGAGCAATTGGCCGCATGTGGAGTTCTATAAGTTTCTGAACGTACTTCATGTGTTCGTTCATCGGCATCTTCATTCTGCGGAAGATGGCAGGAATCATTTTCGCCCCGATAAAATTGTGGTTGTGGAAAGTCCATCCCACTTTCTCGTCGAATCGCTTCGTAACCGGCTTGGCGATGTCGTGGAACAACGCGGCCCAACGGAGCCAAACGTTATCGGATTTTTCCGCCACATTGTCGAGCACTTGAAGCGTGTGCATGAAATTGTCTTTATGGCCACGGCCGTTGATGGTTTCAACGCCGTGAAGGGCATGTAGTTCGGGGCAAATCAACTTCAAAAGGCCGCAGTCCTCAAGGAGTCGCCATCCTAACGACGGACGCGAAGAGGCCATTATCTTCATCAGTTCATCGACGATGCGCTCCGCAGAGATGATTTTTATGCGCTCGGCATTTCTAACGATTGCGTCGAACGAATCTGGATGGATTGTAAAACCGAGTTGAGTGCTGAATCGAATAGCCCGCATCATTCTCAACGGGTCGTCGGAATATGTTATATCGGGGTCGAGCGGCGTGCGGATAATCTTTCGGCGCAAATCGGCGATTCCGTTGTATGGGTCGATTAGCGTGCCAAACGACGATGCGTTGACCGAAACAGCCATCGCGTTGATGGTGAAATCGCGGCGCGAAAGGTCGTCCGCAAGAGTGCCGTCCTCCACAATCGGTTTGCGGCTGTCACGACGATATGATTCACGACGCGCACCGACAAATTCGAGTTCCAGATTGCCGCAACGGATATTTGCCGTGCCGAAGTTTTCAAAAATCGAAAGATGGGCCTTTTTGCCCATTTCTTTCTTCACTTCTTGGGCGAGTCCGATGCCGCTACCGACAGCCACAAAATCGACATCTTTCGATGGCCGGTTGAGGAAAGTGTCGCGCACATAGCCTCCGACTGCACAACACTCCAATCCGAGGCGGTCGGCGGTCTGCCCCACAAGCGAGAATTCCTTCGCACCGAAATTGGCAATGATGGGCAGTTGAATCATAAAAAGATGCGTCAAATCGTCGAACGAGTCAACAGCCATGTCCGCACCCTTGATTTTTCCGAAGCCATAACGGGCAGCGACCATAGTCACTCCTGCCTCCTTTGCCGCATCACAATCGCTTTGGGTGTCGCCCACATATACGACTGATTTCAGTTTATGCTTCCTGATAATGGCACGAATATTCTTGGCTTTCGACTTGCCGTTTTCGCCATGCGAAAGCGTGTCGGTCACAAAGTCGGAAAGATGCGTGAAGTTCAAAAAGTTATGCAAACCATCAGGTCCACAGTTGCTTACCATAAACAACTTATATCGCGTCGATAGCCAACTGATACCGTAGGCCACTCCGTCGAAAAGTTGTCCACCGAGATGAGGCATCATCTTGCGTTCATTCTCTTCAAGCACACGCAAAAATTCCTTGTGGTCGATGTCAATAGTGATTAAAGCGTCGAGAATCTTGTCAAGCGTCATTCCCATGCAACCTGTAAGTTGCTCGGAAGTCACCTTAACATCGGTATGACCAAAATGGGCAAGCGTGGTGTTCCATATTTCGGCATACGAATCGGTGGCATCCCAAAGGGTGCCATCCATATCGAAGATAATGCTATCGAAAAGGCTCATTTACTCGACGGATTGAAAGTCAGACCGATTTGTTCAACATTCCGAAGTGTGTCAACCCGCATGATGTGGCGAATCGTCACAGTGGAACTGTCGGCCATAGTCACCGACGGCCGCACCACCGCCGACTGCTGATATCTTGCCCCGAAGCCATCGCCCTGCCAGTTGCCGAATTTATCGGCGAGAACGATATTGACGGTGTCGCGACAAACATTGCGGCCATTCATATAAGTCACTTCCAACCAAAGGTTTTGGAAGAGATAATCCGTGTCGTGTCGAACGTTGACACTCAATTCTCCCGAGGCCAATTGGTCGTCGAAATGAGTGATTAAACGGATTGTGTCGCCGTAAGCCCAGCCCGATTCGCCGACAGGAACATAATCGACAAACTCATTTCTGTCGCCACAGCCCACAAGGGCGAGCAGGCAGACACTGACTATGGCTGGGATAAAGCGGTTCATTCTGCGGATTCGGGATTTGAATTTTGTCCTTGCTTACGGTCACGGAAATTCTGACGGTTATCGCGGCGGAAGTTCTTGCGCTTGAACTGACCATCATGCCTGCGGAATTGTTGGCGGGGCACGAAACCGGGTTTCGGCTGCGACTCATCGGCCGGAGAATCGGCAGTGGGCGCCGCATCAGAATCGGAAGCGGAAGCAGAATCGGCTTCGGCTTGAGGCACGTTATCCTGGAATGCTTTCTGCTTATTCTTCTTGCGCTTTTTCTTGTCGAAGCGTGTGAGGCTGTCCTGTCCTATCACATCGTTGA
>JAFZPB010000286.1 GCA_017552595.1 Muribaculaceae bacterium | reverse complement strand
CTTCAATACCATAGTTGCGAAGTTTACCGATGTTCTGTTGGAGGTAGTTCGTTGTCGAGAAACCTGCAACAGGAGTCGTTGCGAGAAGATTGGATGTTTCGCGGAAGTAGTAATCTACGCTACCGGTGATGCGGTTCTTGAGGAATCCGAAGTCGATACCGGCGTTGTAGGTAGTGGTCTGTTCCCACTTGAGGTCGGCGTTGTAGCCTTCAGGATAGAGAGGTTCAATCCATGTGCCGTCGCCGTTCGGGCTCGGATAGAGACCCGGTTTCTTCGAGTAGGTGTAGATGGCGTAAGTAGGATAATATCCACCCACAGCCTGCTGACCTGTGATACCCCAACCGAGACGGAGTTTGAGGTCGTTCATCACGTTGCGCGCTCCTTCGAAGAAGTCCATGTTGGAAATTTTCCATGCTACAGCGGCTGCGGGGAAGATACCCCAGCGGTTGTCCTTGCTGAAGCGTGAGGATGCGTCGGCACGTACGGTACCGGTGACGAGGAGGATGTTGTTGTAGTCGTAGTTGAAACGTCCGAAGAACGATTCAAGGTTCAATTGGTTCCAGCCCCAAGTGTTGACATCCACGTTGTTGTAGGTCTTCAAGAGGTGGTCGACAGTGTCGTAGGAAGGAGTGAGGTAGTAAACGCCGTCGCGATAGATAGAGTTTTCACCCGACCATGTGTTGACGTAGCCGATGGTGTTGATATAGGTGGCTTCATGTCCATGGTAGTCCATGCGTTGCCAAGAATAACCTGCGGTCACGTCGAATGTCGATTTGATTGATTCGACTTCTTTCTTGTAGTTTGCGTAGAAATCAAGAAGGGTGTTACGGCTGAGTTCGTAGCGGTCGCGGTAGGTGCCTGCGCCGTCCTTGTAGTTGCTGCGCCATGCCATTGCCGAGTTTTGAGCGGTGATGTCGTCCGAAGTCGACTTCGAAACTTCGTAACCGAGGTTCAGGTTCAAGTGAAGGTCGGGGAGGAAGTGGAGAGCGTAGTCGATTTGGAGGTTGCCATTCGAGTTGTAAGCCTCGGAAACGTTGCGTCGGTCGAGAAGCATTTGGACGGGGTTCAACGCTGCTTGGCTGTTGAGTTGTCCGTCGCCTGCGATGACGTTGGTGTAGCCGTTATAGATGCCGTAGGCCGTGTTGTATTGTCCGGGACGGAAACCGCCGCCGACAACTGTCGGATAATCTGTCAGTACGGGAAGGGTGGGGTTGAATGCCGTTGCAGCACCGATAGCGCCTGTGTCGGCGTCGCGGTTATAAATGTATGCACCCTTGACGTTGGCGTTGACTTGGAGAAGTCCGCCGAAGAATTTCGGTGAGAGGTTGATGCCTACAACCGAGCGGTCCATCTTCGATGTGCGGAGAATACCGTTCGACTCGTTGAAACCTAACGACACGCGATAGGGGAGGAACTTGGCGGTACCGCCGATAGAGAGGTTGTAGTCGTGCGAGATGGAGGTGCGGAGCACTTCACGTTGCCAGTTGGTGTTGGCTGTGCCGAGTTGTGCGATGGCGGCTTCTGTGCCGACAAGGTTGGTCACGGCATCACGGAATTCGTCACCGTTCATCACGTTGAGAATGTTGCGGGCGGTGTTGACGTGCATGTTGGCTGAGAAGTTAATCTGCGGCTTGCCTGATTGGCCCTTCTTGGTGGTGATAAGAATGACACCGTTAGAAGCGCGGCTACCGTAGATGGCCGTTGCCGATGCGTCGCGCAGAATTGAAATCGACTCGATGTTGTCGGGCGAAATCATCTGCATCGCGTTCAAACCGTTGACGCTGATGTCGGTAGAGTAGGAAGGAACTCCGTCGATGACGACGAGAGGTTCGTTGCTCGCATTAAGTGACGAACCGCCACGAATACGGATGGCTGCGCCGCCGCGGGGGTTACCGCCGTCAGTGGTGACGACAACACCAGGGCTGGCACCGACGAGAAGGTCCTGGGTCGTGGTCGACAAGCCGGCTTTGATTTCGTCGGGCTTGACTACCGCTACCGAACCGGTGGCGTCGGATTTCTTGACCGTACCGTAACCGATGGCTACAACTTCGTTGAGAAGCACGTCGGATTCTTGCAGCACGATGTTAATGGTTGTGCGCCCGTTGACCTCGACGGTCTGCGGGTTGAAACCAACATAATTGACCACGAGAGTGGCTTTGGGGCTCACTTCAAGGCGATAGGCTCCGTCAAAGTCGGTTGAGACTCCTATGGCTGTGCCTTGCACTTTTACTGAAGCACCCGGCAGTGGCTCTCCTTCGCTGTCAGTGACAATACCTTGCACTGTGATGTTTTGCGCGAGAGCCGGGAATGCGAGGCAGAGCATCATGATGACTGCCAGCAGTCCTTTCCGATTCATTTGTAAACAAATGTTCTTCATGCAAATAATGTTTGGTTGTACAATAAGTTATTTAATAAATTTTTGTTTTTTTTGTTAGGGTTAGTTGAAAATTTTAAGTTAATTATTCGACTTTTCCATGCCGCTCCTCTTATCAACGTGGCTTTTGACCGATGCCGACAAGTGGATATAGCCCACAAATTTAATGTTTTTTTGCCGATTATGAAACAGTGATTTTTTTTATTTTCGCCCAAAACGCATTTTTAACATTGTTAATGTGAAAAAATCGTCATTTTTAACAAAAATGCGCCCTTCGCCTTAGCGAAAGGCATTATGAATTACGCATTATGAATTATAAAAAGGCGAGCGGCCGTTTCGCAACGACCGCCCGTCGAGAGAAGATATGTACTAATTGCTGTATTCTGTGAGAAATGGCTTGGAGAATTTAGAATCTCCTGCCGCCGCCGGGAGGCGGTCCGCCCATACCGCCGCGACCGCGCGGAGGTCCGCCGGGGCCACCAGGTCCCATCATGTTGCGCGATTCGGGCTCGTTCCCTTTTCCGAACGTGTTGAAACGATAGGAAAGCGTTATCATGAAGTAGCGGGTCAACGAGTTGTATTCGACATCGTCGATATAGTTCGCCGTCACGTTGCGTTGGATATTCTTGTTCTGTTGAAGTAGGTCATATACTTTGAGCGCAACCGTAAGCGACTTGTCGCGAAGAAGTTGCTGCGAAATCGAGGCATTCCACATCCATGTGTTCTTGTTGTAGCCCGAAGTGTAGCCGTGCGTTCCCGAGAAGCGGAAGTCGGTGTCGATTGAAAGTCCGAACGGAGTGTAATACGACGCGTTGAGCATTGCCCCGTAAGTGTGTACGGTCGAGTTTCCGCTGAGTTTCAGTTCGCTCTTCGTGGCTTGCAGCGAATAGGTCGGCCTGATTTCGAACTGGAAGTTGTCGGGACGGAACGCGATGCCAGGGCCGAAGTTGAGGCCGACGGTGTTCGTGCGGTTGCGGTCGCCGTTGTTGTAGCCCACCGTGGAGTTGTATCTCCCGAAAAAGTGGCTGGTAAACTGCCAGTTGCGGTTTTTCAGCGGGAACGATACCATGCATGCGCCCATAAGGCTGAAGATGCCGTTCTCGTTGACGTAGGTGGTAGTTTGTCCGCCGGTTTCGGGGTTGTATATCGTCTTTGAGACGATGCTGTTCAATGCGTAACTCCCGTCGAGGAACGACATAATCGACCGTTGGGATTCCATGTTGAAGTCGGAGAAACGGGCGCGCACGTTGTGGGTGAACGTCGGCTTCAGGTCGGGATTACCTATGACGATTCGTAGCGGGTCGGATTTGTCGGCAACGGGTTGGAGTTGGTTGATTGACGGATTGTTCGAACGGCTGCGGTAGTCGATGTTGAGATTTCTCGACCGCCCCATTTTGTAGCGGTAACGCAGATAGGGCGAAATGTAGAACGTCGTGTTTGTCAGTGACTTGTCGGCATTCGTCAAGTTCTCGCTCTTCGATTTCGACGGGACTGCCGCCAAGCCGAGGTCGATTGTATAGTTTTTTCTCACCTGCTTGAAGCCCACTTGGAATCGCTGTGTCGTGAATGTGTTGCGATAGCGGTTAGTGAGGTCTTCGTTGAGAGTCATCGTCGAATAATCTACCAAGGGGAAACCCTCGTCGTCGAATTCGGGAAGGAAACCGCGGTCGTAAACGAGTTTGTCGGCGTTGTTCCAACGGTTGTTGATGTTATATGCGACAGTAAGGAAACGTCCGTTTTTGACATCGCCGATGGGTTCGGTCCAAGTGATTCGCGAGTTGATAGAGTTCGACCATGTGTGGTTGTCGGTGTACTGGGCGTAATCGTCCTCAGGTTCCGGAAGTCGGAAGAAACGGTTGTAGGATATCGTGTTGATGTCTTCATCGACGTTAGAGAACCTGTAGTTGGCGTGGATAGAGAAACTCCGTCCGGGACGGTTTTTGAACTTGTGGCTGTAAATCAACCGCCCGCCCGCTTCGTAAGATTTGCCTTTGCTGTCGCTGATATTGACGCTCTTCGTGACGAGCGACCGTGCGGCGTCGCCGGCGAGAGTTTCGGAGTACTCTTTGCTGTCGGAGTCGTTGGCGTTGAAGGAGAACGACGGTTGGAAGTCTATCACGTTGAACGAGTCGGGATTCCACTGCACGCGGAAATCGGCGCGTAGGTTGTTGCCGCGGTCGCGTGCGGCCTTGTCGCTGTTGAGAAACGATGTCGAGTCCTCAAACAGATATTGACGGTTTTGCCGTTGGAGGGTTTCGCGGTCGTTGTGGCTCCACATTATGTCGCCGCCCACGCGGATAATCTCCTCCTTACCAACGTTGAAGTTGATGCCTACGGCCTGCGACGTGTCGATGCCGTTGTTGCCGCCGAATCGACGGAAACGGCCGCCGTTGGAGTCGGTAAATCCGAGTTCGTTGATATTGTTCGCGGCGCCGAGAATGGTCACCTGATTGCCGTTCCAAAAGCGGTTGACGTTAAACGACCCTTCGTATCGTTTGTCCGTGCCATAACCGCCCATGACCGTGCCGAACCAGCCGTTGTTCATGCCCTTTTTGACGGTGAGGTTGATGACGGTTTCGTCTTCGCCGTCATCTACTCCCGTCAGGCGGGCGAGGTCGCTCTTGCGGTCAACCACCTGAAGTTTGTCAATCATGTTGGCGGGCAGGTTCTTCGACGCAACTTTCGGGTCGTCGGAGAAAAATTCCTTGCCGTCGAGGAGAATTTTGCTCACCTCCTTGCCGTTGGCGGTGATTTTGCCCTCGTTGCTCACTTCCACGCCCGGCAGGCGCTTGAGCAAGTCTTCGACTACGGCGTTAGGCTGCGTGTGATATGAGTCGGCGTTAAACTCGATAGTGTCCTCCTTCACCTTGATTTCGGTGCGACGGGCGGAGACCGACGCCTCTTTCAGCGAATAGGAAGTTTCGTTCATCTGAAGATTGCCTACGCTGACATCTTCCGAACCGACTTTGACATCCTTATACAGCGTGTTATAGCCGATATAGGCCACTTTCAGGGCATATTTACCCGATTTTACATTTGAAATAGAAAAGCGGCCGCTATCGTTTGTGACAACCCCTTTCACAAGGGCGCTGTCGGGAAGTGATAGGAGCCGCACGGAAGCGTCGATTAACGGTTCGCCAGTCGGGTCGACTACTGTGCCGCGTACTACCGCGGCCGTCGCCGTCGAAGCGCATAGCGTCATCACCGCTAATGCTAATAGTTTAATAAATCGTTGACACATAAATATTTGTGTTGTGTAATTAGTTGCTTTGTGAATACGACGATTGCCTCCATACAATGGCGGCTACATCCGTTTTGACCATAAACGACAAAAAAGGTTTAATCCCAAACGAAAAAAATTCAGCATCAATCAGTCATTAGTCCCCTCAAGTTCGAAACATCAAAGTCTAATTCTTAAAAATTATATCACAACGCATATAAAATAGCCTTTCGATGGCATTTTTATATTAGAAATGATGTAATTTTTAAATTTTTTTATAATTTTGCATTCGATTGAATATAATTTATATGAAAAAAACAAAATTGTCGATAATCGTGAAGGCTTTGCGTAAGGAATTTGGTTTGTCGCAAGCCGACCTTGCCGCTAAATCTGGGGTGGGGCTTTGTTTCGTGCGAAATTTGGAACAAGGAAAACCCACATTGAGGATGGATAAAGTCAATCAACTTCTTGAATTGTTTAATTACGAACTGACAGCGACCAAAAAATCATGAGACAAGCGGATATATATCGAAAAGACATCCTTGCAGGAATCTTGACTGAAGATGGTGGCGAATACTGTTTCCGTTACGATGAAAAATATCTCGTCAGAGAAGATAAACAACCTATAAGCCTGACTCTTCCGTTGCAGTCGGAAGCGTTCGTGAGTCCCGTACTGTTCCCGTTTTTCGACGGATTGATTCCGGAGGGATGGTTGCTGGATGTGGCTCTTCGAAACACCGATATTAGCATTCTCGACCGTATGTCGTTATTGCTCTTATGTTGCAAAGTATGTATAGGTTCGGTTAGTGTCGTTTCTAAAGATAATGAAGGAGGTGAAGCATAATGTGTAAGTGTCTGTTTTGTTATCAAAAATTGAAAGAAGGGCAGAAGGACTTTCATCCCGGGTGTGCCAAAAAATTCTTCGGGACAAAAGATGCTCCCTTGTTGGAATATCGACATGAAGACCTCGACCGACTGGCCGAACAAATCATCCGCGCCCAGACGTCGTTGACGGGCGTACAGCCAAAATTGTCGTTGAATCTTAGCCGGCATGATGGTTGTGGCAGATTGACCATCGTGGGACTTTGGGGCGACTTTATATTTAAACCTCAAACGGAGAGTTATCCGCAGTTGCCCGAAAACGAAGATTTGACGATGCACCTTGCGGAAGCGGCAAAGATAGACGTTGTGCCTCATAGCCTTATCCGTCTTGCCGACGGAAGGCTTGGTTATATCACAAGGCGCATTGATCGCACGAAGAGCGGCGAAAAGATAGATATGGAGGATATGTGCCAACTTACGTTACACCCTACTGAATATAAGTACAAAGGGTCGCACGAACAGATAGCAAAGGCAATAGTGAGGTTTAGCGGCACTCCCAAACTTGACCTGACAAACTATATGCAACTTCTCCTTTTTTGCTTCATAACAGGCAACAACGATATGCACTTGAAAAACTTCTCGCTTTATCGCCCCTCCGATGAATATCGGTTGACTCCGGCCTACGACCTTCTGAATGTCGCCATTGCGAATCCTGACGACAAAGAGGATTTTGCCCTTACCATTTCGGGGAGAAAGTCAAAACTGCGTACGGTCGATTTCCTTAATGCGGCAAAAATAATGGGATTGGATGAAAAAGTGGTTTTGCGCCTCATAACAGGCCTTCACAATACATTTCCTAAGTGGCAGACGCTAATTCGCGATTCTTTCCTTGACGAGAATCTGAAAGAGGCCTACGAAGAACTCATCGTTTCGCGATTGTCGCGATTGCAAAAATAATCCAAGACCTTAGAAATCGACGAAGGCTGTGTCGAGGAAGGAGATGCGGGCTTGTAGAATGGCTTTGATTTGGCTCGCTTTTTCGTCGAGAGGAATGAAATCGTATTGCGGCCAACGTCGCTTGTCGCTTTTGACGGCTTCTGATATTTTTTCTTTTTCCTCGTCGATAAAGTCAAAAATGCTTGCGGCGATGGCCGAACGGTTGGCGAGCCACACTTCACGGGCTTTTTCTTGGAATAAATCGAATTTCGCCAATTCGCCTATCCAGTGCTGTTGACAATATGATGGCACTCGATTGTAGATGAACTCCGAGTAATTGCAGTCCCAATGACTATACGCACTGCCGAAGTCCCACACGGGACCGAATACGATTTTGGTTTTGTCTCCTCGTTCTTTATGCCAGTAGCAACTGCCGCTGAACGATTCGCAGTTGTCCATCACTTCTTGAAGTATGTAGAACCGTGCCAAAGCGTCGGCATCGATATATTCGCTCCACTTGGCATCGGTTTTGTCCTCGTCGTAAATCAGGTTGTCGATTGTTGTCACAAGTGTGGTGAGGTATTCGCGTTGCTCAGCCGATAGGTTTTCGGGAGAATGTGGGGTGAAGCGGATTATATTGCCGAGCGTGCGGTCGGGGATGGTTATCTGTCCGTCTTCAGTGTAGTTGTCGATTTCGACAAGCCATCCGCCGGTTACCTTTTCGGTGTCGGTTTCGCCGTCATCCTGTTCGATGATATTCACCCGCTTTTTATCCACTCTGATTTGCTCGCATAGGTAATAAAGCCCCTTGTAGTCGCCATTCACAACGAGTTCTATTGGGTGCATCGTCGGCGTCCAGTCGAGTTTCAGAAGGAGGGAGAGCATAAACCCCACGTTGTCGGCGGCGAAATTCACGTCACGCACGTTCGACAGTAACACGAAGTGCTTGTTCTTGCCCATTCCGAGCAATGGCATTTTTTCGCCAAGTTTTATGCGGTATGGTTTTTTGTCGAATAATCGCGAAGCGTTGCCGCGTTCGCGGATTTGCATTGCTAATTGTTTGTCGGCCTCCCCGACACTTTCAATACCGTCAATTTCTTCTGAATCAAGATAATATGTGGCATCGACATATTCTTCTTTTGACGTGATAGGTACGTTTCCTGCGGTGTTGACGAAAAGCACAGGAAGTGTCCCCGAGATATAATCTTCGGGATCGTGAATGTCGGCAGGCGGTGTCGGTTCCGGCGTGTCAATGTGTGAGCAGGCTGTAAATAATATCGTCAGAACGACGACGGGGGCTTTCAAATGTATGTTGTTCATATTGTTTTAATCTTTAAACTTTCAACTATAAACTTTCAAAGTGTAGGCTTAGCGACGGCAGGCTGAAAGCTGTCGTATTGTAAGGACTAATAAGGTGGTGGTTAATGGTTTACATTTTATTGGCTGTTGCGTGTCTCGAAGTCATGAAAGGCACTGATTCACGTTGTGGCGATTCGGTTTTGTCGAAAGAATATGCCGACAAAGTTTCGCTAATATTTGTCATTGAAATATCCTTTGCCGGTAACTACACCAACAACATCAAAAAGATTGGGCTCTTGATTCATTTCCTCGTCATAAGAATCGGCCACTGCTTTGGCGTCAAGATCAAAAAATACATCTTTTGTAGTAGGGTTGAGATTAATGGCAACGGTGCCGCTTGAAATGCCTGGGAGAAAATTGCCCCAAATGCCGTTGTCCCCTGCTCCTGTGGAAATCCACCCTGAAAATATTGCGTTTTTATCTGACAAATCAATGATAGTTTTTTCGCCAATATATCCTACGGAAAAACCAACTCTAAAAATCCTTCCGTCAATTGGATAAATGCCTGAAGGGTTCTTTTTGTGAAGAATGAAATCCACATGAACAAGTTTGTCTTCTTCCGACTTGCTATTGTCGGGCAAGTCCACAGTGACGCCATAGATATTTAGAGGTGCTCCGTTAACCATAATTTTAGCGTCTATCTCGGGAATGTCATCGGAATCGGAGTCATTGCACGATGACAAAAAAGTCACAAATGTGATGAAAAGCGTTGTCCAAAAAATTTGTCGTTTCATGATGAATTATGTTATTGTGTTTTTTTGCGGTTTCCCATTGATTATTCGCTTTGCATCCCTTTCTGGTGCAAGAATAGGGTTACGCTTCCTGTGTACACAATGTTGTGGTCTCTGAATATTTCGTAGGCATTCTTTTGTGCGTGATGTATGAAAAATGCGATAGTCCGTGGATTGTCGGTAGCACCTATAAATATGTGCATAGTATCGTTGTTCTCTCCCTCGGTGTAAACGGTGATATCGTCGTTGTGAATTGCTGTGATTTTTTCAATTTCGTCTGTTGAAAATACGCCGTTGGAATTAAATTCCATATAGTCGGGAGCATAGTGGGATTCGTCAATGGTGAAGAAGTTTTTCCATCTATTATTTAATTCGTCAATTTGTTCTTGGGTCGGATTGTTTGCATATAACTCTGAACGTTCTTTTTCAAAAGTGACGTAAGGAAATTCTTGTGGGAACATTCTGGATATATAGTAGTCGTATGAGCCGGTATCATATTCAATGTGATGTCCGTTATCGTCTTTGCTGACATGGTAATCGCCTTTATGCAAGGTAATCTCATACCCCTCTGAAGGAATTTCCGTAACTTGCCACCCTCCGTGGCTATAGATTGGGTCATAGAAGCCATTAGGACCCCCTACGGGCATTTCTGCCTCATCATTGTTGCAACTCAGCAGAAATAGACATAAAAGTGCCGATGTAATGATAAAAATTTTTGTTTTCATAATAATTTTAATGTTAGTGGATTGAATAGAATGTGAAATTTACGTGGTCGGTGCATCCCTGAACTCCATAAAGCATAGAGTTGCTGAAAGTATATGCTCCAGTCCATGCGGTAAATACCGTGTCAACATGTGCATTATTGATTGTTCGATGGCCCACATTACAATGCAATTTTCTGACTATGTCGCCAGATGGGTGATAAGTTGTAATTGTGTAACCATCAGCCACGTACGCATGACCAGCGTTTACTCCGTTGTTAGAATTAACAATGACAATGCCGTCCGTGTAATTCTTTAGAGTGGGAATTACTTGGCTGGCAGAAGTTGATACTGTTTTGCCATAATATGTGAAAAATCGACTTACGGCATCGGAAGCGTAAGCGTAACTTGCTGATGCAGTATAGTTCATATTAATCTCATTCCCGATTTCCCTTAGCACGTGTGCAAGCGTATCGATATAATTATAGCGTTGTTCGTAATCTCTGCAATACCCTCTCCATACGGTAATAAATCCATTCCATGGAATATGATAACCATTCAAATAATCGATGTGACGAGTGACGGTCATTGCCTGCATTGTTGCTAAAGCAACACAACCGACAGGACAGGTGTCTAGGCCGTTGTTGACGATAGGACAATGAATATTTAGTGGCCACCATTGCCACCATATATCGTGAAGTTTGTTGGCGATTTGTTCGGTGGTTGTATATCCTCCGGGACTAGGTTCTTTCCACTCAAGAGAGTCGCCTAATCCAGCGCACAGTATTTCACGAATGGGCTCATTGTCATAGGTTGGATTCTCGAATATGTCAATAAGCGACATGCCGGAGTGGTCGAGTTCCGCTCTGATGGGGTATACTTTTCTGTTTGCTGCAATAACAAGGGGATGTGGAATGTTTTTGACAAAATAGAACAATGTGTCGGCATTGCCAGCCGAACGAGCTTGGGGCTTGCCTGTTTCGGATGTTATCACCTCAATCTCGTATGATTCTCCCGACCGTGCGTGGGCGGGGTTGTGTTGGTCGGCGATAGCAATAACTTCTTCGATTGTGCGAATGTCGTTGGTGGCTGTGGTGACAACAGGCTCATCCGGCACAATGTCGTCATTTTGACAGGAATAAGCGAGAATAATCGCCAACATCAATAGTGGGAATAATAGTAGCTTCTTCATATTCAGAAAATTAATTTATCAAATGTTTGTAATGATGCGTTATTTATATATTGTTAAATATTATCTAAAAGTTGGTCAACTGGTAAGTCATTTGAAGTTCTTGCTATTTCCAATGTCGATAACCTTTCGTGTGCCGCGGCCGACATTGCCGTTGTTCTTTTTCCCGCCGAGAACGATTTTTCCGAAGCCGCCAGAAGGGGTGTCCGCTCCGTCAGGTATTGCTTTCTTCATCACGCCGTTGCCATCGATGCAATATATAAGCAATCCGGCAGGTCCACGGTCAACATAATTGTCGATTATTTGTCGGATTTCTGCGCCTTCGAGTCGCAAAATGCCCGACTCCTTTACGTTATAATCCGCTCCCTTCACCCGCACGCCCTCAAAATATCCGTGAAAGTCAATTTCGAAATAATATGGGAAATAATATGTTTTGCTTTCATCAACGAATGCATCCTTTCTTGGCTTAATATACAAGTATCCTCCTACGGCAAAGGGCATGAATGGCTGGGTCTTTTTTGTCATCTCAATATCATCAAACACATCCAGTTTGTCGGATGTGCCGACGACGGCTTCGACATCCCCGTTGCCGCTAAGATACTTGACCGTGATTTTCGCCAAGTCGCTGTAGTCGCCAAGTCTTACCGCATATTTCCCACTAATCATGTCAATCCGCATAGATTCGTCGCCACATGATTGTGCGGCCGCAACGCAAAGCATCGCGATAGCAATTGTTAAGATATGCTGTTTTCTTTTCATTTCTGCCAGAATAATTGTTTCGAAAATGGGCTTTCTTGGCACCCACGCTGCAAAATTACGTCAAAAAATAACCCGTGTCAAGAAAAATCGGTGTCACTTTTGTTTTGTAACCTCCTGATAATCAGAGCGTGAAGTCTATGTGTTTTTCATTTTTTCGCAACTGGCTGATTTTTAATGATTTACTGTGTGTCTAAAACTGAAGAAATGAATCGTTTTTTTTGTGAATTTTTCGTTAATTCTGCCGAAATGGCTTATTTTTGCGTCATAAACCATTATAATATTCCCAAAAATGAAAAAGATATTGCTCCCATATGCAACGTTTTTTTTAGTTGTGACAGGCTGCAAAAACGGTAGTTACGACAGTCGGCTTATAACTGTTGACAGCCTTCTTTGGCAGAAAGATAAAGTGGCTGATTATTCCGATTTGGAACGTGCCGCATCGCTATTGGCTGCAGTGGATAAGTCAACGCTTAGTGCCGACGATAAGGCTTACTATTCGCTTTTATCGGTAGAATCGAAGTATAAGAACTTTCAGCCTATTTTGGACGATGACACTATTGATGCTGACGAAGCGGTTGCCGTTTTTGGCCGCTCGTCAGATTCGTCGAAGAAACTCCGCAGTTATATAATCCTCGGTGCGGTTGAGGAGGAACTTGGCAGGCCGTTGGTTGCCGCCGAATGGTATGAAAAGGCTTTGGAAATCACTGGTGTCCCGCCCTCGTTGCGTGCGTATTCCCATTTCCGCATGGCTGTTTTGCTTGATATAAATCAACTTTCGGAATTGTCACGACGCATCGACCATTATCGTGTGGCTGCCGATGGTTATGCTGCCGTCGGCGACTCGGTGAAATTGGCGCGGTGTTATTTCGACCTTGCCCATGTCTATGGAGAGGAAATTGCCGATTCTACTGAATATTTCCTTACTCGCTGTTTGGATGTAGCGCAAGCAAATTCCGACAGTGTGATGATTGCCGAGGCTTTGTGTGGATTTTCCACATGGTATGTCAACAATAACAATCCTGTCGCTGCTTTGGAATATGCCGAAAAGGCAGTGAAAATAGGTGGAGATTTGTTGCCCGACGGCACACAAATGCTATGTCTGGCTAATGCGCATATTGCCTCAGGAGATGCAGAGATGGGTCGTAAGTTGTTTGAGTCAGTTGATTCCACGACGGCACGCCCTGATTTGTGGCTTATAACCCGACAACGACTTGCGGAGGTTGAAGACAACTATCAATTGGCGTTTAAACTGCTTTCAAAGCGGTATGAAATTGCCGACTCCGTGGCAACTGGCGATGTGCAACGCAACCTTCTGCGTACAGATTTGAAGCAGTCGCTGATGAAATCAGAAGTCGAGCGTGCCGAATTGCGCTCGCAACGTGTTTTGTGGACTGCCTTGGCTGGATTATTCGCTGTTGCCGTTGCCGTGTTGGCTCTTTATCTGCGTTCCCGCAGTCGCGAGCACCGGGCAATGTCGATGATGGTTGACCAACTTCGCCACGATAAATATCTGCTTGTCGATGAGAAAAATGCTTTGTTGGGCGCAAACAGTTATCTTAAAACCGAAAACGAACAATTGCAGAGTGAGCAAGGTAAATTGCTCGGCGATGTCGAGCGACATCTTTCATCATTTATGGCTTTGGCTGAAAATGTCACAAACGTCAAGGGCTTTGATAAAATGGTGGAAAATCTTCGTGCAACTCTCAATAATGTGGCCGACGATGAGTTTTATCGCTCGGTTGTGGCTTTGGCAAACAAAAAAACGGGCGGTGTCATCGACCGTCTATCGCAAAAATCCGACCTCTCACAGCGAGAATTGACACTTGTGGCACTGTCGGCTGTGGGTTGTTCGGCGTTTATGATTTCGATTTTGTTGGATTATAAAAACTACCGCTACGTCTATACCGTAAGGAACAACATAGCGCGACGTCTCGGATACACGACTCTTGAAGCGTTCTTCTCCGCATAGAATAAGACGGAGAATTGACAGCCCGGCAGCGTATACTAAAGCCCAGAGCTTGTCCTAACGGTACATCAATTGCATACCCGAGAAACGGAACAATAAATACGTCTATCTCTCGGCGGTAATGGGGAGAAATTCCGACGGCAAGCCGGGATTCATGATTCTTGTTCCCTTAAACAAGCCGGACCAGGCAGTTGCAAAGTACAAAATGCGATGGTAGATTGAAACTTGCTTCAAAGCCATGAAGACCAGTGGGTTTTTTACCTCGTGGAGTGCCTGGACACGCAGTTCCTGCTTCGCCTCCTCATGTCATGTGCGACTTCGAATACTCGATGGTCGTGTCAAATCGGAATACGTAGGCCTCCGGCAGCAATGCCTTGGTCTTTGCGGCCACCACTTCCGTATTGCCCAGTTTCAGGCTCTTGATACTCACGTTCACATAGTTCTCTCCGCGACGAAAGTAGTACGAAATCAATACTTTTGCCATAATCTTTATATTTTATGATTCTGAGTGCAAAATTAGCGCAAATACCTGAAAGTATTGTTGCACAATTAGTGGGGGACTTTCCAAAATTACCGAAAACGGTGAACCCATCTTCCCGTTTTCAATCAGCCCACAAGAATAGTCAAGATCTTCAATCTGCTTTCACTTTGCCCAAGACTCTACCCAAGAATTGTACGAAATTTCAATATTTTGGGCTATAATCGCTTAGGTATGGAAATAATTTTGTACTTTTGCAGCGTGTTTCGAAAGAGGCACAAGCCATCGTTGGTAAAAAGTAGCGTTAGCTATTTATTCGACATTCAAGAATGTAGGAGTTCGAGAATGAACAATAGAAATTGAATAGATAATGTATGCTCACACAATAGACGTAGGCGAATTTATCTAATCTAGTGGGCATCTCCCACAACCCTTGAATGAGATAAAGAAGTTCACGCTTCTTTCATGTCCGAAACGTGAAACATTTAACTAAAATCGAATTGTTATGACCGAGGAAGAGAAAAAAGAATTTGAGGAGTTCTTGCAGTGGAAGGCTGAAAAAGCAAAGAAAATGGAATCTGAAAATCAGCTATCAGAGACTACGGAAGAACAAACTAATGGGAAAGAACACACTTCCCCATCTGCAACATCTGAGGTTAGGAGCAATATCCCAGAACCAACGGAAGAAAACACAGGGAACTCGGCTCTAATTGTTATTGTGGTCTTCGTCGGCATTTTCTTTCTCGTAATTTTAGTAGTAGGTCTTAGTGGTAACAAAAGAACGCCATCGGCACTGGCAGAAATAGAGGATAGCGTTGCACTAGCTGTTATAGATAACAAATTAATCTCTAAGCCTGTAGTTGATGATAAACAGGACAGCATTGCAAAAGTAGAAAGAATTAGTGCAGTTAAGAAAACAATAAAAATCACAAGTGCATACTTAGGAAGACCAAATAGCGCTTCTGGCGTAGATGCATATTTCTATTACAAAAATTTGTCTGACAAGACTATTAAGTATCTTATTTGGGAAGGTTATCCGATGAATGCCGTCGGCGATAGAGTCAGTTGTGAAATTCGTGGTTATCGAGACTATAGAGGTAAGGATACTGGTCCCGTAAAGCCTGGTAAAACAAGTGGTGGTTGTTGGGATTGTGCATGGTATAATTCCACTGCAAAGAAACTTATCCTGACAGGGATTGAAATAGAATATATGGACGGAAGCACATTCACAATTAAAGAAAACGAAATGGAATATGTTCGTTAATTAGGAATCGTTATAAAACCGCATAGCGTTTCTCCACGTTGTTATATCTTATAGGCCGTCCGTCGTGGCGGTTTTTTTTGTGTGAAACTCAAAATAATTGCTGAAAAGTTTGGCTGTTCGGATTATTATGCCTAATTTTGTTGCAGAAAATCCCCCCTTGTATGATAAATACTTGGGTTAGTAGCCGAAAGGCTACTTAAAACCATCTCGCTCGGGTGAGAAATACCGAAGCTTAGCCCCCGCAAGGGGGCTTTATTTTGAAGGGCAATGGAACAGAAGAAGAAAGTAATAGTTTACGTTGACGGCTATAATTTCTATTATGGCTTGAGAAATGGCGGCGCGTCATGGCGCCGTACCTATTGGCTCGACATCGTGAAGCTGTTTGAACGAATGATGTTTGCCGACCAAGAACTGGTCGAAGTGAATTACTATTCAGCTCGTCCCGTTGATGACCCTCAGGCTTACAATAATCAGGACGAGTTGTTCAGTGCCAACACGCTCAACCCGAAATTCAAGTTGCATTTGGGTCGCTACAAGAAAAAGAAGTTCAAGTGCCAGAATTGTGGCTTCAAGAACAAAACCTACGAGGAGAAGGAGTCGGACGTGAGGGTAGCGACAGGCATGCTTACCGATGTGTTTGCGAAACGTTGCGACGTGACCATCATCGTATCGGCTGACAGCGATATGATTCCCTCCGTTGAGATTATTAAGGCGTTTGCACCAGAACATCCGGTTGTCATTTTTATTCCGCCCAACCAAAAGTCGTTTGCTTTGGCTGACAAATGTGATGCCACGTTGTGGATGGGGCAATACAAAGCTCGATTCATCCAGTCAATGCTCCCCGACGACGTGATTCTGTCAAACGGACATATGTTGCATAGACCTGAAAACTGGAAATAGACATTATTTCCTGAATCTTGCAAATATTTAGCTCATTTAGAAAAGTACTATGCCAGGACAAGAATCTCTGCGTGGCAGTTCTCGCTACTCCCTCAGTTGACTTTCTTCTGCTTCGGTCATGACTTGGCAGAGCCGATGAGAGCATTGCTCGGCACTCGCTACTCCCTCAGTTCACTCGGTTTTGCGCCCAAATTCGTCTGCACGTAGCGGCTGAAATGGGCTGGAAAGGAGAACCCGAACATGTCAGCGATGTCGGTAAACGACAGGCGGCGAATGTCGAGTGAGGCATAGCTCGTAATCCAATAGGCGGCTGGCAGACCGCACACTTTCTTACATACTTCGGAGTGATACTTCTTCGTGACACGGATAATCGGCTATCTCGTTGTCGCCAATCCTCGCCAGAGTTGTGACCTAAATGATATGTATGGTATCCACTGGCTGTGAAGTTGCGAAAAATCGCCGACATTCTCTGCGGAAGCCAACGATTATTAGGGTAGTTTATGAAGTTTACCACACTGCCGACATCAATTAAGGGGTTTTGTATGCCGAACACCCGTTATATTATGGGGTGGGGAATGGTGTCGGCCGGCTCGGATACTTTATCGTTGAGGTTAACCGAGCGGGTGCCTCGACGTGAATTGCCGCTGTTGTTTTTGCCGCCAATCACTACCTTTCCTTGTCCGAATCCGCCGTCTGGGATACCTGACGTGTCAGGTGCATCATCTTTATCGCAAGAGCAGAAGACGATAGCGCTCGCAGCAAAGGTTAAAACGAATAAAGATAGTTTTCTATACATGGCAATTCTGTTTTAGAAATCGACGAAGGCGAGGGGGAGGAGGGCCTTGACCGACTCGGCGATGTAGATTTCCGACGAACCGGCGAGAATCACTTTGATGTTTTTGCCCGAGAGCGTTTCGTATTCGAGGAGCGACTGACGGCATGCGCCGCAGGGCGAAATAGGCGTGGTCACCTCGTTGCCGCTTCCGTCGCGGGCGGCGATAGCGATTGCCTTGAAGTGAGCGTCGGGGAAACGAGCGTGGGCATAGAAGCACGCCGAGCGTTCGGCGCACGTTCCCGAAGGATATGCCACGTTCTCCTGGTTGGCCCCCGTGATGATTTCCCCGTTATCGAGTTTAATGGCGGCGCCTACGCAGAATTTGCTGTATGGCGCATAAGAACGCTTGTTGGCATCGCGTGCGAAGTCGATAAGCAGACGTTCTTCGGCATTGAGTTCGTCGTAGGTGACGGCAATTATTTCGGTTGAAATAGTTATTTTTCTCATTTTGGCATTAGTTTTATCGTTCAGTTGTGATTTCTTGCAAATTTAGCACAATTCGCCGACACTTTTGAAATATTAACAATCTTTAACAACCAGTCTGTTCCCGAATCTCTCTAAACTATAAACTATCCTCTTTAAACTTTATTTCACTTTTTCCCTCTCTTGCGGCGAAGAGGATTGAAGGAGTCGTCGTAATCGCCACGGCGACGGGCACGGCGTGCGGCGGCATATTCATAGTTCTTGCGTTCGGCTCGCGACGGTTTCGATTTTCCTTCGTCGGCTTTGCCGCGGAACGGTTCCTTGCCTCCGAAGTCGTCGTCTTTGCGCTTTTTCTTGCGGTCGGCGGCAGAGGCGTAGTCCTTGCCCTTTTCGGCAAACTCGGTGTAGATGCGGTTGCCGAAGAAGTCGGCTCCGCGAAGGTCGCGCACCACTCGTTGGGCATCGTTTTCAGCCACATCGAAGAGCGTATAGTTGGGCAGCAGGTCGATGCGCCCGATTTCCACGCGGGCACCTTTCACATTGCGGTTGATGAGGTTGATAAGATTGTTGGCGAAGAATCCGTCGGCCTTGCCGGCATTGACATAGATTCGTGCGTAGCCCGCCTCGGCTTCACGGCGGTCCTTTTCTGCATCGGTTTTCGGCGGATTGTTCTTGCGTTCCTTCGCCCCGTCGCGGTCGCCTTTGTTGCGGTCCTTCCGCGGGTCGACGTAGTCGAGCGGCCGAGCGTCCTTGTAGTAGGCGAGCAGACGGTTGAATTCGAGTGAAAGCAGGCGGCGGAGCAGGTCGTCGGCTGAGAGCCAACTGAGTTTTTTGCTCACTCCCGTGAAGTATTTGCCGATTTCCTCCTCGTCAACTTCGATGCGTTCCAGACGGTCGGCGAGGTTGTATAGTTGTCGTTCGATAATATGTTGAGGCGTAGGTACTTCCTGATGCTCGAACTGTTTGCCCAACTGGCGCTCGATTTGGCGGATTTTGCCCCGCTCGCGCGAGTGGATGATGGCGATGGATATGCCCGTCTTTCCGGCGCGTCCTGTGCGCCCCGAGCGGTGGGTATAGATGGCGTTCTCGTCGGGAAGTCCGTAGTTGATGACGTGTGTGAGGTCATCGACGTCGAGTCCGCGTGCCGCCACGTCGGTGGCGACGAGAATCGACAGCACATGGTCGCGGAACTTCTTCATCACGATGTCGCGCTGCATCTGCGAGAGGTCGCCGTGAAGCGAGTCGGCGTTGTATCCGTCGGCGATGAGTGCGTCGGCGATTTCCTGAGTTTCGAGGCGAGTGCGGCAGAAAACTATGGCGTAGATATTCGGATTGTCGTCGGCCACGCGCTTCAAGGCAAGATATTTGTCCTTGGCGTTGACGAGGTAGTAGATATGCCTGACGTTCTCAGCCCCTTCATTGCGGTTGCCGATGACGATTTCCTCGGGGTCGCGCATGTATTGCTTGGCGATGCGGGCGATTTCGGCTGGCATCGTGGCGGAGAAAAGCAGCATCTGCCTGTTCTCGGGCACTTTCTCGAGGATTTCGTTAATCGAATCGACGAAACCCATATTGAGCATTTCGTCGGCCTCGTCAAGAACAACCGTGTGAACCGCACCCAAATTCACCACTCCGCGGTTTATCAGGTCGATAAGTCGGCCCGGCGTCGCCACGATGATGTCCACACCGCGGCGGATGGCGCGGATTTGGCTCTCAATCGAACTCCCGCCATAGACGGGCGTGATGCGGATTCCGTCGAGATATTTCGAATAGTCGGCGAGGTCGGAGGCTATTTGCAGGCATAGTTCGCGTGTTGGCGAGAGAATAAGCGCCTGCGCCGTGTCGGAGCCGGGGGTGATAAGTTGGAGAATAGGGAGGCCGAAGGCGGCGGTTTTGCCGGTGCCCGTTTGGGCGAGAGCCACGAGGTCGGCGGCGTCGGGGCTCAG
>JAFZPB010000285.1 GCA_017552595.1 Muribaculaceae bacterium | reverse complement strand
GTGCGCGACGAACCCGCATAGTCGTTGGCTGGTGCGGTGGGGTAGATGACGTTGTGGTGAAGCAGGTTCCCTTGGGCGTCAAGACACACGAGTTTGCAGCCAGTGCGGAAACCCGGGTCGATTGCCATCACGCGTTTTCCGTGAAGGGGTGAAGCGAAAAGAAGTTGGCGAAGATTGTCGGCAAACATTTCGATTGCCGTGGCGTCGGCTTTGGTTTTGGCGAGGGCCACAACTTCCGTTTCAATTGATGGACGGATTAGGCGTTTATAGCCGTCAGCGATGGCATTTCTGACCACTTCTGCCGATTGGCGTTGGCCGCCCGCCTTGACAAAACGACGGCATATAGATTCGACGGCGCGGTTGTCGTCAATGTTGAGGCTCATTTTCAGAAAACCTTCAGCCTCGCCGCGTCGGATAGCCAAAAACTGGTGGGAACTGCACCGTGACAGCGGTTGTCGATAGTGGAAATAGTTGCGGAATTTTGCCCCTTCCTGTTCCTTGCCCTTCACAACTTCGGCAGAGACAACGGCGTATTGGAGGAAACGTTTGCGGACGCTGGAACGCACCCAGTCGGTTTCGTTCACCCACTCGGCGATGATGTCGGATGCGCCTGAGATAGCATCGTCGGCTGTAGGCACTTCCTCGCCGACGTATTTCGCCGCTAATCGTATAATGTCGTCGGCATTTTGCGCCATAATTTGCTTGGCAAGGGGCTCGAGTCCGCGTTGGCGTGCCACTTGGGCGCGGGTGTTACGTTTTGGCTTGAAAGGCAGATAGATATCCTCGAGTGCTGTGGCGTCGTTGGTGGCTTCGATGGCTGCGGCGATTTCGTCGGTCATATTTCCTTGGTCGCTTATCGTCTTGAATATGAATTCTTTGCGATGGAGCAAATCCTTCAGTTCTTCGTAGAGTTGCGAGATGTTGAACACCTCCACCTCGTTAAGCGCACCTGTGGCTTCCTTGCGGTAGCGGCTAATAAACGGTATTGTCGCGCCTTCATCGAGAAGTTTGATGGTGGCTTCTACCGAGTGTTCCGACAGCGAAAGTTCGTCCGAAATTATTTTTACGAAGTCGAGAGTCATTGTGCAGATTGACAGGTCGTTATTGTTTTTTTCTGCGGAGGGTGACGAGGGTGATTTCGGGGGTGGCGCCTATGCGCATCGGCAGACCGACTGTGCCGATTCCTATATTTACGTAGAGTATGCGGCCATTGCCGTCGTCGTAGCGTCCTCCCCAATTCGGGTAGCGGAAAGCCGCAGGCGAATATCGTTTTCCGCCGATGGTGGTGGAGATTTGCATGGCATGTGTGTGGCCTGAAAAGGTCAGGTCAATCTTTATGGTGTCGTGGTAACACACTTCGTGAGCCCAATGCGACGGGTTGTGGGTAAGGAGAATCTTGAAGGCGTCGGTGTTGAAACTTTTATCGTACGACTTGCGGAGCGAACCATAGACTGAGAATGGCGGGTCGCCGCAGTTTTCCACGCCGATGACTGCGATGGAGTCGGTGCCGCGTGTAAGATAGCGCGTCTGGTTACAGATGAGGTCCCAGCCCATTTTGTCAAAAAGGCGGTAAAGTGCTTCGTTGTTGGCTTTCCGTGCTTCAGCCGAAGGCCAATCGCGATAGTCGCCGTAGTCGTGGTTGCCCAACACTGCCATCACTCCGTCGGGGGCTTTCAGTCGGCTAAGCGGGCTTACAAAGGGGATAAGTTCGTCGGTCTGACGGTTGACGATGTCGCCGAGAAACATGATGGCGTCGGTGTTGAGGCTGTTTATCTTATCAACTGCATCGGCCACAAAAGTTGTGTCGTTGCCGTAGGAGCCGACGTGAAAGTCGGAGAATAGGGCAATCTTGTATCCGTCGAACGACGGCGGCAAGTTCTCAAATTCGAATGTCTGCTCAATAACATCAATGTTGTGACGGTTTATGAGCGCTCCCCACCACATTGCCACGAAAGTAACAACGGCCACAATCACTCCTGCGGCGGTCATCACTTTCCAGCGGTGGCGATGCCACAGACGTGGTATTTCGCCGAAAAGGGCGACAATGACGCAAAGAATTTTGGGAATATAAATCGACAGGTATATGAATAGCAGCCACATCACCGACTGGAGTTGCTGGTCGCTGCCGTTGCGTCGCGGAATGGAAATCGACACGATAAGATAGACGGCAAGCAAAACCGATGCGATGAGGTGGACACGTTTCCATGTTTTCGACTTGATGAGCCGATATATATAGAAGTCGATCACTCCATTGAAAAGGAGCAAAATTATCATCGGCAGAATGAGTAATCGCATAGTTGAATTGACTATTGGTTAGTCGTCGTTTTCTTCGCTGTCTTCGCCGATGGCGACAAGTTTATTTGCCAAAGGATTGGCGTACATCTGGAGCATCATCTCGCGCATGAACATATCTTCCTCTTCGGTGATGTCGTCAACATCCACTTTGTCGAGTTGGGCGGATATGTAGTTGTCGAAATCGACGATGTCGTCAAACGAATACTGGTCGGTGAAGCGGTCGGTTTCGTTGAGTTGGTCGTAGGCTATGTAGTTCATTTTGAAGATTTCATAACCTGCATGGATGGCGTTGTCAATAGCCTCGCGAATGCCGTGAAGCACTTCGATGCGGTCGGTCGAAGCGGCGAGATGTGCAATCTTAGGGTTGATGCAATCGTTGAACGTGTAGTGGACATGGCCCTTGTAGCCGAGCATGCCAGTTTCCATCGAAAGGAGGTCGTCGCGCTGCGATTTGTGGAATTCGGGGTCCCGGCGGCGGAGAAGGAACTCGCGGGCTTTGAGGTAATCGTTGGGGTCGTATTCGTATGTAATCGACACGGGAGCGATGTTAAGCGCCATAATATTCTCAAGGAGAGTGCCTTCGCCCGAAAGTTGGCCGAGCATTTTCAGCAGACTTTCCTGAGTGACGTCGTTCGAGTCCTTCGCGCGGCCTTCGCGTTGTGCAATCCACACGGATTGATTGCGTTCGGTGACTGTGTGGCGGATATATGCCGAAAGGTGCTTAGACGCTTCGAGGGCTTGAGTCATCCTTAATCCACGACGCACGATGAAACTTTTGTTGAGCCTGACGAGGTTGTCAATCCAGTCGAAAACGAGGAGATTGTCGCCGATGGCAATTTCCGTGGTAGGCAAATCGCGTGTGGCAAGCAGATAATTGAGAAACGCCGCGTCGAGCACGATGTCGCGGTGATTGGAAATGTAGGTGAATGCTTTTCCATCCATATTGTCATCAAGCCCCGACACGGTGATGCCGTCGGTTGAGCGGTTTAAGACGCCGTCGAGGAATGGCACGATAACGGCTTTCTGGAATTCATATTTTGTGCGGAGTTGGCACAGTTGGGCACAAAATTTGTCGTAATCGACATCGGGCATAACGTAGCGCACGGCGTGTTCAAATCCAGGTTCTTTAACGAGCGTGTTCATCGCTTGTTGCACTTCGCTGTCGTCGAAGGGCGCAATATCTTTGAATTCTTCTTTAGTCATAATTTAGAGATAATTACTATTTAAATAATCTACAAAGTTAGTGAAAAATCTCCAAATGGCAAAACTCTTTGAAAATAAGGAATTAATGTAGAATTTACATCTTTTAGTAGTGCACTTTTAGGATGTTATGGCTTGAAATGTTTTGGTTTTAAGAGAAAAAAACGTAAATTTGCAAGAGAATTTGTTTAACTAATTAATCATAAGAAAATGAAAAAGATTAAGTTTATTGTTGCGCTTTTGGCTGTAGTTGTCTGCGCAGGTGTCGTGTCGTCGTGCGGCGATGACGATGAACCCTCAATCACAAAAAATCAATTAACCAAGATGGGAGAAACTGCCGATTTGCTCTATGCCGGCATCTTTAAAGGCTCTTGGGGTTACTCCATTTTTATCACAAACGACGCTTCGGTGGATTTGACAAAAGAAATTGGAACAGAATCAAACCCCGCGCCCGACGATTTTGTCACTATTGACATTCCTTTCAGCAAACTCGGAAAGAGAGTTAAAAAGGTGAAAGATGTGACAGACGATGATGATTATTATTTCGGGGCAAGTCTCAATGGTTCCTTTAAGTGGTTTGATGGTGCGGCGTTGGTAATGTTTAACGGCTATGTCAATTATGATGACGAAATGTTGACCGTTGACATCACGGCTGAAAATGACTATACGAAGGTGGCAGAAAAGAATTTGAAAAAGTTGGCAAAAGAATCGGTCAAGGTGACGTTCAAGGGCAAACCCGTCATTGCCTCGGAATATCTTTATGAAGGTTAGGGTTATTGATGAGTGATTCCGATTAAACTGTCAAAATATTAACGAAAACAAATCCCTGCAAGTCGATTGATTTGCAGGGATTTGTGTGTGGTATCGGACCGAATGTTATTTGACCACGATTTTCTGCGAGTGGCTGAATCGTGCACCGTTCACCGAGATGAGGTAGATGCCCTTGGCAAGACGGTTGGCGTTGACGGTGGCGCGACCCGCGACGGAATTGACCGATGCCACTTCCGCGCCTGCAAGATTATAAACCTTGGCATTGAAATCTGCTCCTTCGGCAGCAGAGAGTGAATATGAACCGTCGGCGTTGCGTACGACGAGGACCGTCGGCAATTTTCTGTCGATGTTACTTTCGATGCTTGTCTGTTGAATGAGATGCAACAATCCTGCATAGGCGTCGATTTTACCCGCACCAGATTGGATTGTGCCTGTGTATTGGTCGGTTTGTGCAGTCTCTTGCGCAATTCGACAAGCATCTTCGGGCGACAAATCCGGCAATGCTTGTTTCCACAGGGCGAAAATGCCGGAGGTGTGGGGCGTTGCCATCGAAGTGCCTTGCATCATTCCCCAATAGTTGTCGCGGCCGTTGGCTGTGATTTTACGGGTTACCAACGCCTCTTCTAAGGCATATCCGTTTTGTGAAGTGACATTATATGTGCTTACGGTGGAGGCGATTACACATCCGGGGGCTACAAAATGGGGCATTTCGCGGCCGTCCCAAAGGGTGCCCCAACTGGAGAATGACGAAATGAGTCCGGGTGCGAACTCAGGGTAACTGTAGCCGTATTCGTTGCCGTCGATTGAAGTCCAATATTGTTTCGTGTTGTAAGAACCTACGACTACAGTGCGGCGACCGCAAGCCATTGAGTTTATGGTGCCGTCGGCTGTCGCAGAAGTGAACGATGAGTTATTGGCATTGGAGAATGTCGTGCCATAGTTCATGTCGGTGTGGTAGCAGAAGATTTTGTGTCCGGCCGTGCCTTCCACTTTATATCCGATAACATATTGAGAACTACCCACAAGCCCTGTGGAGAACACTACTCCATAACGCCCTGTGTCGGCGTTAATGTCGGAGGCGACGGAAATCGGATAGCCAATTTGGGATATGTAACTATCAGAGAAATATGAGGAGATTCCTAAGTCTGAGCAAGTGTATTCGAGAGTCTGTCCGCCTGTCGAAGATGATATGCTGGCTCCTGTCACATTAGCAACGATTTGTTTCCGACGAGTGTTGTATACGAAAGGAGTGACGGTGAAGGGCGTGTCGTCGTCGCCGTAAAACTCGGTCGTCGCAATTACGTAGGGGTATGACGACGAATAGTAGGCGATAGTGGTGGAGAAGGATGTGTTTCCTTGCGTGAATTCCTTTACGATAGCGATACTTTCGTCGCCTTCGTTGCCCGCCGCGATAGATACAATGGGCACGGGGGTGTAACTGTTGACGATTTGGTCGATATATTGGCACATCGCATCATATTCGTCGTGCGAACCGTTGTTACCTCCAAGCGAAAGGTTGACTACGGCGGGTTTGCCCACCGACTCTGCATAGTCGCAAACATCAACCACGCCAAGCAGGATGTTAAGGTCATAGAGGTCGCCGCACGACACATAAATGTCGCTGCCCGTAGCCACGCCCGACCAGTCTTCGTCGCCGCCTTTGTACGACCCTGCCATCATGCCGAGCACATGCGTGCCGTGGGTTTCATCTTCGTTTTCAGTGGTGAAGTTGGCGATATCGGTGGCTGTTGTGTAACGCGTCACGCTGCCGTTGGAGCCGGAGAAGACACTTATGCCCTTAACACGGCTGGTGCCGTCGGAGTTCTGGAATGCCATGTGGTTGGGGTCGAGACCGCTATCCATAATTCCAGTGACCACTCCCGTTCCGTCGAAATAAAGAGTTTCGCTGGGGTTTACAGGGTTGGGAATGCCTGCGCGGACTTGGTCGACATGTGATGCCAAACGAGCCTCGTCGTTTTTGATTTTCATTTTCTTTGGCGTGGAGATGAATTTCACCTTTGCCAATTCGGAGATTGTCTGCATTTTAGCCACAGGCATTTCGACAATTGCCATCGTGTTGCGAATGTCGCGGACAGTGGCTCCCAACGATTCGATTTCGTTGAGCACCGATTTGTCGGTAAACTCGACGATGGTCAACGTCGATTCAATCAGACGGGGAGTATTGTCGCCTATAGTGCAGGTTTTCACGTTCTTGGCGAGATTTTTAATCATTCGTTGCCCTTGCATGTCGATTTTCGCACCGGCATATACGCTTAACGCCGCAAGAGCGACGGTTATCGCTAATAAGAATCTTTTCATTTGTGTCAACTTTTTCTAAATAATTGTTTTATCATCGGCAAAACTACAAAAAATCGGCCCAAAATGCAACCTTTCGGCGGAAAAAATATCATTTTCCGCCGAAAGGCAAGCGATTTTCAGGTCTATTTCCTGAAGCAATGTTTATTTTTTCGCCTTTTTCTCGCGAGGGAGAATCAAGTTGAGAATCACGCCGACAAGTGCCGACAGTCCAATGCCCTGAAGCGAGAACGAACCGACCGACCACACTGCGCCGCCGATGCCGAGGGTGAGCACAACGGAAACGATGATGATGTTGCGGGTAATGTTGATATTCACCTTATTACGAAGCATGTTTTGCACACCAACCGAGGCTATCGACCCGAAGAGAAGGAGCATGATGCCGCCGAGAACAGCCTGCGGAATTGTCGATAGGAAGGCGGAGAGTTTGCCGCACACTGAGAAGACGATGGCTGTGGCGGCGGCAATGCGGATAACAGCGGGGCTTGTCACGCGGGTGATTTGCATGGCGCCAGTCACCTCGGAATAGGTGGTCACTGGAGGCCCGCCAATGAACGACGCCACAAGGCAAGCAAGTCCGTCGCCGAACATCGTGCGGTGGAGTCCGGGGTCTTTGGCAAAATCTTTTCCGGCAACGGCGCTGACAACGTAGATGTCACTGATGTGCTCAACCCCGGGCGCTATTGCCACAGGAATCATAAACACAAACGGCTCCCATGAGAACTCCGGCCACTGAAAATCTGTCAGCGATGTCGGCAGAGATATCCATTTGGCGTCGGCGATGGGGGTGTAGTCGATGATTCCGGCTATTGCGGCTGCTGCGTATCCCACAATTATGCCGCAAATCACAGGAATGATTTTAAGCGGTCCGAGTCCTGTCGACATCGCAAGAATCGATGCTCCCAGCGACACTAAAGCAACCCACCAACATTCTTTCGCCATATTTACCGCACTCGGCGATAGCGACAGACCGATGAGGATAATCACGGGTCCGATTACCACTGGCGGGAAGATGCGGTCGAGAAAGCGTTTGCCTTGCCATTTGATGAAGAGGCTGATTATAAAATAAACTAATGCCACTCCGCTAAGTCCGGCGAAAGTGGCAGGCAATCCCCACTGGGCAGTGGCCGCGATGATGGGGGCGATGAAAGCGAAACTGCTTCCGAGGAAGACGGGAACTTTACCTTTTGTTACAAGGTGGAACAGAAATGTGCCGATTCCGGCGGAGAAAAGGGCTGTCGCGGGGTCGATTCCTATCAGTAGCGGCACGAGCACTGTCGCTCCGAATGCCACAAACAAAAATTGAACTCCGACGATGCCTTTTCTGACAGGGCTTAATTCATTTTTCATAAATGGAATTTCTTTGCAAAGTTAGTGCAAGCCGAGCGCAAAACAAAATAAAAGACAAAGTTTTTTTATTTTTTTTGCCGAGGCGCCGCCTAACTTCGAGGTCGCCAGGCCTCAACGTTAGTAAATCCGAGCGAAAAAAATTCAATTTGTTTGTAACAAAAAACCGCTTTTTTGCGTCTATTTAGTGAAACAGCATAAAATATATAAAAAATGAAACGAATCAGTTTTGCCGTCGTGGCAGTTTTGGCAATCTTTGCCGCAGTGGAAATCTCGGGATTTAATTTGCTTTCAGCAGGTCAGTGGACAGAATTATTCCAAAAAGGGAGTAAAACCACTGTTGTGGCGTCGAAGAAAAAAGCGACAATCCGCAATAAAATAGGAGAATTCAGCAAGATTGAAAACACTTGTTCGGTCGACGTCTCGGTGCGTCGTGGCGATGCCAACGAGGTCGAAATTTCCGGCCCCGACAACGTCGTGGGGCTTGTATATTGTGAAGTCGGCGGTGGCAAACTGAAAGTCGGTTTCAAGCGTGGCGTGTCGATTTCTATCGGCAGCAATTCCCCCGAATTGAAAGTCAGAGTCACGATGCGTTCCGCTTTGGGCTCCGTAAGGAATGCGGGCTCTGGCGATTTTGAATGTGACAAGACGGTCGATTGGAGCAACGACGCCCGAATAATGTCGCAGGGCTCTGGCGACATCACCATCAAATCGATTCGCTCCTCAATTCTGGCGGTGCAGATGGCGGGCTCTGCCGATGTGAAGGTCGAAGATGTGCGTGCTACGTTGGTGAATATAATGACGACGGGCTCGGGCGACTTCTTGGTGCAATCAATCGACTGCGATGTGCTCAACTTTAATTCGAGCGGTTCGGGCGACTCAAAAATCGACAAAACAAAGTGCAGTTCGGCAAATCTGATTCTTAGCGGTAGTGGCGACGTTATGGCGAAGGGTTTCGACAGTACCACCATCAACGTCAAATCGTCAGGCTCGGGCTCTACTTTAGTGTCGGGACGGTGTGTGTCGGCTAATTTTACGTCGAGTGGTACAGGCGACATCAATGCCCGTTCGCTGACCTCGGAGTCGGTCAACCTGAAGGTCTCCGGCAAAGGCGACGTCTTCTACAGCAAACCGAAGAGGGGATAAAGATGAAAGAGGAGAGTTTAAAGAGGACAGATAAGCACATTTCCGTCAATTTGTGAGTGAAAGTGCATTTTTTATTGAAAAATGTTTTTGGATTTGCGGAAAAGTTGTATATTTGCGATGAAAATAAGAATTACATGTTGCAATTTAACGAATACGACTTTTTCTACTTTTATTTCTTCGTGAGATAAGAGCGGGATTTCGTGTGATATTAAATGCAACGACATTTTTTCATTCATGAATCCCGCTGAAAAGTTGGGATTTTTTATTTTTACGAAAGAAATGGATAAAATCAGAGTAGCAATTCAAGGCATAGCGGGGTGTTTCCACGATGTGGCCGCCCGCGAATATTTTGTCGGCAAGGAAATTGAGCCGGTGCCCTGCACCACGTTTGAGGAAATGTTCGAGAAATTGGACAACGACGCGTCGCTGATAGGTATCGTCGCCGCCGAGAACACTATCGCGGGCAGTTTGCTCCAGAATCACGAATTGATTCGCCGTTCGTCAACGCAGATTGTGGGAGAGGCGAAACGCCGTATCTCTCATGTGTTGTGTGCCGTCGAAGGCCAAACTATCGCCGACCTTGACTCGGCGATGTCGCACCCGATGGCTCTCCGCCAATGCGACGTTTTCCTTCGCCAGCATCCGAATCTCAATAAGGTGGAACATTTCGACACCGCCGGCAGTGCACGCGAAATCGCCGAAAAGCGTCTGATGGGCAAGGCGGCGATTTGTAGCGAACTGGCTGCCGACCTTTATGGTCTGAACATCCTCGAACGTGGCATCGAAACCAACAAGCGTAATTTCACGCGTTTTGTGGTAGTTGCCGACCCGCTGTTGGCATCGGAATTAGGCCCGTCGGAGGCGGAAATCAACAAATCGTCGATAGTGTTCACTTTGCCTCATACTCAGGGCGCGCTGTCGAAAGTGCTGACAATCCTTTCGTTCTACGATATGAACCTGTCGAAGATTCAGTCGGTGCCTATCATCGGCCGCGAGTGGGAATATAGATTCTATGTTAACTTGACCTTCGACAGTTTCGTGCGCTATCGCAAGTCGCTCGACGCCGTGATGCCGCTTTTGAAGGATTTGAAGATATTGGGAGAATACGTTAGTTGCGACGATGAAAGAAAATAATCCGAAAACGATATGCCCCGCCGACCGCATCGCGACGGTCGAGGAATACTACTTCTCGCGTAAATTGCGCGAAGTGGCGGCTATGAACGCCCGTGGCGAGGACGTGATTTCGCTCGGCATCGGCGGACCTGACCGATCGCCGCACGACTCGGTGATTGCCGCTCTCCAGCAGGAGGCTTCGTTGCCAAATGCACATGGCTATCAGTCGTATATCGGTCTGCCCGAACTGCGTAAGGCCTTTGCCGATTGGTATGCCCGCTATTATGGCGTCACTCTAAATCCAAACGGCGAAATCCAACCGCTTATCGGTTCGAAAGAGGGTATTCTCCACATTTCCATGGCATTTGTCAATCCAGGCGACGTGGTTCTTCTCCCCAATCCGGGCTATCCCACCTACACGTCGGTGAGCCGTCTTGTCGGAGCTGATATCCGTTATTACGACCTCACGGAGGCTAATGGCTGGATGCCCGATTTTGACGCACTTGAGCGTATGCCTCTCGACCGCGCTAAGATTATGTGGGTCAACTATCCCCACATGCCGACCGGTGCCCGCGCATCGCTCGCCCTGTTTGAGCGCCTTGTCGATTTCGGCCGCCGTCACGGCATTCTGATTGTCAACGACAATCCTTACAGTTTCATACTGAACGACAAGCCTTTGAGCATCCTTCAAGTCGAAGGTGCGAAAGATGTCTGCATCGAACTGAACTCGCTTTCAAAGTCGCACAATATGGCGGGTTGGCGTATAGGCATGTTGGCGTCGAACGCCGACTTCGTCAGTTGGGTGCTTCGAGTCAAGTCGAATGTCGATAGCGGCCAGTTCCGCCCGATGATGGTGGCCGCCGTGGAGGCTATGAAGGCCGGTGCCGACTGGTTTGCCGAACTTAACGGCGAATATGCCCGCCGTCGCAAAATGGCGGAGCGGATAATGACCGCTCTCGACTGCAAGTTCGACCCGTCGCAGAGCGGATTGTTCCTTTGGGGCCGCATTCCCGACCACTAT
>JAFZPB010000284.1 GCA_017552595.1 Muribaculaceae bacterium | reverse complement strand
ATTATCTCGGCGCCCCGACGGTTATCACGAAATCGCCACAGTGTTTTACCCGGTTCTTTCGATGACCGACATTCTCGAAATCGTGGAGGTCCCTGCCGGAAAGCCCACATCACTTACTGTCACCGGCAATCATATCGACTGCCACGAAGAAGACAATCTTGTTTTTAGAGCATTTCGATTAATTAAAGAACTATATGAAATCCCAAATGTCGAAATACATCTGCATAAGATTATCCCTGACGGAGCCGGACTTGGAGGAGGCTCCGCCGACGCGGCTTTTATGCTAAAAGGTTTGAACGAGATGTTCGCTCTTGACATATCCGATACCGATTTGGCGAATATTGCCGCTCGTCTGGGGGCAGATTGTCCGTTTTTTATCTACAACCGGCCGATGTACGCAACTGGAATCGGCACAGACCTCTCCCCTATTGACATCGACCTCACAGACTACGAGATACGTATAGAAAAACCCGACGTGTACGTATCGACTAAAGAGGCATACGCAGGTGTCACACCTAAAAAACCTGATGTTGAACTGATTGATGCAGTAAAACTTCCCGTTGACAAATGGTCGGGTATAATTTCGAACGATTTTGAAAACAGCATCTTCCCCTCTCATTCGAAAATATCCGAAGTAAAACGACGTTTCTACGACAATGGTGCTGTATATGCCTCAATGTCAGGCTCAGGCTCGGCCGTATATGGTCTCTTCAAAAAAGAAACCCGAGACAGTTGAACTGCCCCGGGCATTATTATGTCGGCTTTAAGCCGCTCGGAGGGTGCTTATATTACAGAGTGAGTACGATGTGGGTTGCCTCAGCAATACGTCGCATATTCATCAAGGCGTAGCGCATGCGTCCGAGAGCGGTATTGATGCTCACGTTTGTGACTTCTGCAATTTCCTTGAACGACATATTGCGGTAATAGCGCATAATAAGCACTTCGCGTTGATTGTTTGGTAACGCGGCAATAATCCGACGCACATCGTTGTGGATTTGTTCGGTTATGATAAAATCTTCAATATTGTCGTCGCAAAGGTCTTTACGATTGAGTATGTCAACCTCTTCGTTATCGGTGGATATGCATCGTTCGGCTTTCTCTTGACGGAAATGGTCAAGCACTAAATTGCGCGCGATTCGTGTAATCCACGCACCGAATTTGCCAGATTCAGTATAACGACCCTGATTGATAAACATAATAGCCTTGATAAAGGTCTCCTGGAAGATATCTTCCGCGAGGTCTCTATCTTTCGTAAGCCGCAGGATTGAGTTAAACACACTCTGCTGATGACGCTGTAAAAGCAGGTCAAAAGCCTCATTATCACCTTTAGCATAAGCGCTGACTAACTGTTCGTCGGTCAACTCACGTTTTGCTTTCATCTCTTTACTTTAATAATGTTCGTAAGGAGTAGTGATGGACTATAGGCAATAATATTTAATTAGTTCGACAATAATTGTTGTTTAAAATCGTTGCAAATGTAATCCTTTATTTGTAATCTCGGACCATATCGAACACAAAATCACCAAAATTTAACATTTATTAACTATTTTGCCGCAAATTTATTGCATTTTAGTAATAATAAATGGATATTGTCGGCGTTAAAAAAATGAATAACAAATTAAAGCAGTTTGCCTATGAAGAAAAGTTCTACTTCCACTTCTTCGATGCAGACAACCGTAGAGCCGAAAGAGATGTGCTCACCAAGCAAATTTTCAATCGAATTAATTCGACAATTCGCACGTAGTTACCACTACGAAAGCCGCCTCGGCAACAAACTCGGTAATCTCATCGTCAATTAAGAAACATCAAGGGATTCGCAAAAATGCGAATCCCTTGTCGTTAAGTATATTCCCTGATTAGAACGGAAGGTCGTCGGCTGATGCCGGTGGAATATCAACGGGGCCGGCAGGTTCGGATGCTGCAGGAGAATCTGGGACAGGGGCCGAAGAAGCGATAGGAGCCGGTACGGGTGCAGTTGCTGCAGGATCTTCCACCTTCCAAGCGCGCACGTCGGTGTACCAGCGGCCGTTGAATTCACGGCTTTCCAAATCAAAACTCACTTTTTTTACTTCGCCTACATTCAGGGGGTATTGGTCGGCCTTGTCGCCAAAAAGTGTGAAGTGAACTTTGCGAGGATATTGTTCGATTGTTTCAAGAACATATTCGCGTTTTTTCCATGAGTTACCAGCCTTTGACACGCCCGACTGTTCGGGGAGGACACTGATAATTTTTCCTGTAATTTCCATAAAAATGTGTTTTAGAGTTATTTGAAATTTTAATTATCTTAAAAATTTAACCACTTTAGGCCGCTGATTCTCTATGTTAACCACAGCGATATAGAATCCTTGCGGAAGAGACGAACAATCGACATAATCATCGTGGGCATTTACGCGACGATAGATAAACCTTATGCCTGATGCGTTATAAATGTCAACCGAACGGACCAAATCGTCTGAAGAGAAGCGGAGACAATCGTCGGCATAGAAAATTTTAGATGGCGCTTGTTCGTTGATTGGCTCTATTCCTGAAGCCATCGATGGCGCACTTTCATAATAGTTTATGTCAAATGCCGTCACAGCGAAACGGAGGCCTTCGTCTTCGGATTCATACACGAATTGGTTATCAGTAATATAGTGGCCAACGACTGTCTGCATATCGTTGATGTCGACAGATGAGCCATTTGCCAAATAGACCTCGTAATATTTTGTCGGCGCTTCCGCTGTCGAATCGTCATTTTTATCCCAAGTGATAACGTATTCATTCCCTACGCGTTCTTGACGTACATTTGCGGGCGTGGCAGGCGTTGTCACTCCATTATAAGTCATCACAGGTATATGTGCGGGATAAGCAAAGTAGTTTTCTCGAAGTTCGTTGTAGAAGTCCTGTATTTTAGATTCCGAACCGAGCACATGGTCAACACGGAAGAAACACATGCCCGACAAGTCACTTTTTGCGCGAATCTTATCGATTTGGCCAGTCAATTCACTGACCGCCCAATCGTTCGTTCCGTCAACCATCTTGTAAGGTGCCAAACCGATAGCAATCTGACGATGTGACGTTATGACATCTATCCACATATTCATGTGAACACTAAAACCATGTCTCTCATTATAATACATCATCGGAACGATGAGGTCGTGATGACCGGAATTCATCCATTGAGCGGCGTCTTGATAAACACCTGTGTACCCCGCGAAATTGCCATAGCCGGGGGCGTTTTTATATGTGCCTATAGGCGACGAGCCGACTTTAATGTGCGGATTTATGCTCTTAGCCATATCATAGAATTCCGCCATAAAGGTGTTTATGTTATTCCTACGCCAATCGGCAAGCGAAAGACCGTCAGGGTTGTATTCGGCAAACGATGCGGCATCGTCGAAATTCTGTCCCGGATAGCGCGTGTAGTCGAAACTAACGCCGTCAAAGTCATAACCAGCAATCAGTTCACTATAAACGTCAAGCAGATATTCGCGCACTGCGGGAAGCCCTGGATCAAGAAAATAATTGTTTTCATATTCCACAACCCATTCGGGATGCAGTTCGGCGACATGCTTATGGACATTATTTGAATATGCCTTCCAATATGTGTTCGAACCGATACGGTAAGGCACTATCCATGCATGGCATTCCATTCCGCGCTTATGACATTCCTCGATTACAAATTTGCTCACATCATAAGTCATCGAACTTGAAGCGTTTCCCGTAATGTAGCGGTAGAACGGCTGTATCGACGAATCCCACAGCACGTCACCCTTCACCTGTGCCTGAAACAAAATCGTGTTTATATTGATTGCCGCAAGGTCGTCAAGGATAGCACAAAGATTCTTTTTCTGCGTATTGATATTATATACGCCTTTCGGCCAGTCTAGTCCCCCATTAGTAGTGAGCCAAACGGCACGGATTTCACGCTTCGGCTGAGCGTAAGCGCCTACCATCGTCAAGATTGCAATAGCAATTAAAGATAGTTTTTTTAGCATATTTGAATAAGCCTGTTTCAACTTGCGAAGTTAACCTTTTTCGGCAAAAGAAACAAATTTTCGGCGGTGGTATTTCATTATGAAAATATTTTTTTCGAAAAAAGCGGTTTTACTTGGTCGAAAAACCGATTTGTTGTAACTTTATGATTTGAAATTCTAATCCAAGGAAAATGGCTAAAATAAAATCCGACTGGTGGACCACTCCCACCGAAAGCATAAACGGACGACTTATAATGGTTACTGGCCGACGCGATATGCAGCGTCATATTGATAGCGGCAAATATTCCACACGAATCGAAGTGACTTGGAAATACGAAGGCGAAGCCGACGGAATGCCCGATGCCGAGACATCTCGCTTGATGGGCGACGCCACCGACGCTATTGTCAACACATTCGACAACGACCCTGTCGCAATCGTAACAGGCATTTACACGGGCGACAATGAGCGTAATATCATTCTATATTGCAAGAATCTTAACCTTTTTGGCAAATTGTTTAACAAGGCCCTCGAGCCATTTCCCCTCCTTCCTCTTATCATCGAAGCGGAAGAAGACCCCGATTGGAACGAATATAAAGAAATGAAAGACCTTACCGAAATCATTGACGAGGAATAATTCAATAACACGACTACCATGACTAAACCGATAATTTACCAACTATTTCCGCGGCTTTACACCAACACTACCGCATCGCTCACACGATACGGCGACATCTCCCAAAATCATTCTGGAAAGATGAACCAGTTGACCGACAACATATTGGCCGACATTCGTTCGCTTGGAGCAACCCATATTTGGCTCACGGGGGTTATTGAACATGCCACCGCTACCGATTATTCCAAATTTGGAGTTGCTCCCGACAACCCGGCCGTTGTCAAAGGCAAGGCCGGCTCTCCCTACGCAATCAAAGATTATTACGATATCGACCCCGACATCGCCGAAAACGTCAAAAATAGAGTAGGCGAATTTAAGGCGCTTGTCCGGCGTATTCACAAAGCAGGGATGAAAGTCGTTATCGACTTCGTACCGAACCATGTGGCACGTCATTATGTCAGCGACGCAAAGCCGGCAGGCGTTGAAGATTTCGGACACAATGACCGCATTGATTGGTTTTTCGCCCGCGACAACAACTTCTATTATCTAAACGCGCCATTGTCGATTGACGGCGTTGATATCGCCGACTACCGAGAATCTCCTGCACGTGCCACTGGAAATGATTGTTTCTCCCCTCGCCCACATAAATATGATTGGTACGAGACAGTCAAACTAAACTACGGAATCGATTACAGCGACCGTTCACGCCACTTCGACCCCGTTCCCGACACATGGCTGAAGATGCTCGACATTCTGCGATATTGGACTTCAATGGGTGTTGATGCATATCGATGCGATATGGCGTTTATGGTGCCGACAGAATTTTGGCGTTGGGTTATTCCCCAGATAAAAGCGATTAATCGTGAACTGCTGTTTATTGCTGAAATCTACGATGTCGATAAATATCGCGAATTCATTGACGCCGGTTTTGATTATCTCTATGATAAAGTAAATCTCTATGATATGCTTGTAGGCATTGAGCGGCACGGATGGCGTGCCGATGCCATCACTACATGCTGGCAAAGAATTGACGGGTTGTCCGACCATATGCTTAATTTCCTCGAAAACCACGACGAGGTTAGATTCGCATCGTCGTTCTACGCTCATTCTGCCGAAAATGTGATTCCTTCCCTAATTGTAAGCGCAATGATTGGCCGTGGAGCATTTATGCTTTATCAAGGTCAAGAACTTGGCGAAAAAGGTGAAGACGATGAAGGCTTTAGCGGACCGAATGGACGCACAACAATTTTCGACTATTGGAGCATAAGCAGTGTAAGAAATTATTTAACAGAAAAGACATCAAAGAAGATGCTTGCCTTAAGAAGTGTTTACACTAAACTTCTAAATTTCTGCAATTCGGAAAAAGCGATATCTGATGGTGGATTCTATGATTTGACTTATGCAAATCACTCTAACCCTGATTTCTCCACCGCTCGACAATTTGCTTTTATCCGTCATTCTGGTGACGATATAGTACTTATTGCCGTAAACTTTGACGAACACCCCGTCGACGTAAAAATCAACATCCCTGAACATGCGTTTCAACACATCGGCCTCGTTGATGGTAATTATTCGGCGACCGACATTCTTACCGGGAGAAAAAAGAGACACCAATTAGCGTCAAATGTGCCATTCTCAGCACACATTAAAGCAAAAGGCGGTGTGGTTTTACGTCTTATTCGAGAGTAAAAAAGGCTAAAACCGCCAAGAAGTGCGGAATCCTATTTCGATTGAAGAAACGGTTTTGCTTACATCAATATTGACTCCACCGTAATGATAGGAGTATTCACTTGATGTCATGTCATAGCCAACGATTAGACCCATTGACGAATTATCCGAAGTGGCTAAATCTAATATGGCAGAAACGCCACCGCAAGAACGTACTCTCTTGGCATTTAGGTGGTTATCATAATCCGTCACATTTATTGCCAGTCCGGCATCGGCATGACAGCCCAAAAGCAATGATTTGCCAAGTTGGTGATTAAAAGATGCTGCGACACGCGGCAAAATCTTCTTTTCCACTTCAGGAGATGATTCCTCTGCAAGACCTCGTATCGACCTCAAGCGGAGACCAACTCCCCCACCCAATTTGACCTTTTGATTAACCGCAAAATCAACATCTGCCATAGTCTGCATTTCAGAAGACGAAAAGCCTGAGTAAGTAGGCACAGAAATGCCATTTAACGGAATTAACAATGACGACGATATTGAAAATTGGAGAGATTTTCCATCTTCAACAAACTCTTTAAATTGTGGCGGAGACTTCTTAAATATCAAATCGTTGAGCATATACCCTGCTCGTGATGCACCTATGCCTATAACCGCTCCCACCATCACATCCACAGGGTGGTGTCGATGCGACAAAATCCTTTGAGCGCCGATGGCGGATGCCAAAGAATAGGCGCCTATTGAATATAGCGGTGAACGCCATCCTGCCTCATAATCAATAATGCCCGCACCGAGATATGCCCAAGCCGTATGACCTGACGGAAATGAACGATTGTCTGTCATGTCGGGGCGCTCCGATTTTACAATATGTTTGAGACCTTCTACTGTCCCGACCATCAAGGCGACCGATGCCGCATTTGAACACGACATCCGTTGCCAATTTGATTTAGTTTTTCCGCCGAGTGCTTTATACACATAGGGAGAAACAACCATAGAATATTGTCCTATGTCAACTACAGTGCCGAAATCCGCGCCAAACGAAGGCACAGATATCGACACCGACAAGATGAGCGAGAAAAATATTCGCGAAATTTTCATAAAATGCCTTGCGACATCATGGCACGGGCCACCTTCATAAAGCCGGCAATATTTGCGCCTTTGACATAGTTGACATATCCGTCTCCTTCAGAGCCATACTTGACGCATTGGGAGTGAATATCGTTCATGATGCGATGGAGATAGTCGTCAACCTCTTTGGCAGTCCATGACAGTTTCTGGGAGTTTTGAGCCATTTCCAATCCCGACACAGAAACGCCGCCAGCATTGGCAGCCTTACCCGGAGCGTAAAGAATTTTGGCTTTGATAAACTCTTCAATGGCTTCGGGTGTCGATGGCATGTTGGCACCTTCGCTGACTGCTATACAACCATTGGCCAACAATGCACGGGCGTCGTCGCCATCGATTTCATTTTGCGTTGCCGATGGCATAGCGATATCACAGGGGAACGACCAAGGCCGACCGCCCTCAACATATTCACATCCATATTTTTCCGCAAACTCGCGAATACGACCACGATAAATCTGCTTTAATTCAAAAATGAAGTCCATTTGTTCGCGTGTTAGTCCCTCGGGGACATAAATCGAACCGTCGCTGTCGCTCATTGAAATCACTTTCGCACCAAGCGAGATCAGTTTGTCTGCCGTATATGTTGCCACATTGCCAGAACCAGAGATGGCAACACGTTTGCCTTTAATGTCGATGCCGCGTGTGGCAAGCATATTAAGAAGGAAATAAACATTGCCATAACCAGTTGCTTCAGGGCGTACTAATGAGCCACCGAATTCGAGACCTTTGCCCGTAAATGTGCCACTATGTTCGCGTGCCATTTTCTTATACATTCCGAACATATAGCCCACTTCGCGGCCGCCCACACCGATATCGCCCGCAGGCACATCAGTTTCAGGGCCGATATGGCGCCACAATTCCTGGATATAGGCTTGGCAGAAACGCATTACTTCCATATCGCTCTTGCCTCGAGGCGAGAAGTCGGAACCGCCTTTCGCACCGCCCATAGCGAGCGTAGTCAAAGAGTTTTTGAAAGTTTGCTCGAATGCCAAGAATTTCAAAATGGACAGGTTTACAGATGCGTGGAAACGAATGCCTCCCTTATACGGGCCGATTGCGTTATTATGTTGAACACGATATGCCATATTCGTGCGGATTTTCCCGCTATCGTCAGTCCATGTCACACGGAAAGTGAATATTCTGTCGGGGATGCAAAGACGCTCGACAAGATTATATCTTTCGAATTCAGGAAATTGATTATATACATCTTCAATAGATTTCAACACCTCGCTTACAGCCTGCAAATATTCGGGCTCATTTGGAAAACGCCGATTCAAATCGGCTAACACTTCATTTACGTTCATATCAAAACAGTCAATTTGTTAGAAATATTCTTATTTAACTTGCAAAAGTACACATTTTCTACGAAATTGACAACAGTTTTTATGAATTATCCGTGATTTTCAAAAATTGCCAAATGCCATTATGCAACATCTTCTTTAATCTATTTTATCAAGACAAAGAAAACCTTTCGACTGCTGAGTTGTTTTAGCACTTAATCTTTCGTTTTTTGGGTCGACTTTTGGGAATTTTGCTGCTGCATTGCAGATTTCAAGTGCTTTGGAGCAGGCATTATGCAACTCCCTGTTTTGTTTATGTACCGGGGAGTTAAGCCATGTTTTATAAATATTTCGCCTACTTTTGTTGTCCAAGTATCTGCTGTTTTGAAGCGTGTGTCCTTCTTATCCATAATTTTTGCTTTTCAAAATAATATATTGATTTATGTATATACCACTGCTATATTCCTTTGCCCACATCATACAAGTCACTTGGAGCAACAACAAGTTGTGTCTTTTTGATTCCCCTCTTCTGCAAAATTTTGTCAAGTCCCGTTAAATTATAACTGCTCACTGGTCGAGGAGTGCACAACTCGATGCCCAACTGATTTTTGTAAATATCATATACAAGTTCGGAACAATACCAAGCATCGTTATTAAAACGGAAAGCGAGGTCGTATGGTTTGCCAAGATATTTTGAATATTTAATTTTGACAGGCTTGTCGGTGTATCTTCGTGCTTTCACTATTCCTCCACGTCCTTTCGATTGCCACTTCTTATATGGCGTAAGCCTTACTGTCGAAGCCGCTTCAAGCACATATAGCCCATCCGACTTTTCAATAATTACACCGCAATGACTCCACAAAGAACTTGAAGAAAATATTACATATTTTGATTGACGTGATTTAGATATCTGAAACACGACATCGCCTTCGCGGAGGTCGTCGGTTGATGGCGACTTGCAATAAGCCATTACCATACCACCTAATGCTATAATTATAAGAAGTGATACAATTATCCTCTTTTTCATTTTGTGTAATTCTTTGTTTTTCGTTAATACTCTAATAATAGCCTTCAAAAAATGTGCCATTTCGCACGTCATTTCGCACGTCTTCCTTTATTTGAAAACATTTTATATAAAAATTTTGCCATTTGAAATAAAAATCGTAAATTCGCAATCGTCATGGAGAACTGTCGAAAAGGATACTCCTTAAACGTCGGCGACAGGCTTGTCGAATTTGACAGGCCAGTTGTTATGGGTGTGCTAAATTTCACGCCCGACTCTTTTTATGCGGCCTCACGGCATTCATCTTCTGAAAGTATTATTGTCGCCGCTGAAAAGATGATTGTCGATGGTGCTGACATTCTCGACATTGGGGCGGCTTCGTCACGCCCGGGTGCGACAATAATTGACGCCGAAACGGAAACGGCCCGCGCTGTCGAAGCCGTCGGTGCAGTTAGACAAGCATTCCCGTCTGTTTTGATTTCAATCGACACGTTTCGTGCCGATGTCGCCGCAAAGGCCGTCAAAGCCGGAGCGAATATCGTCAACGACATCTCTGGCGGCAAAGCCGACAAGCGGATGTTTTCCATCGTCGCCGACCTCCACGTGCCGATAATTATCCAACACTCCCGCGGCGATTCAACGACAATGCAGTCGTTGACCGACTATGACGACGTTACAGCCGATGTTATAACATCCCTTTCGGCAAGCGTTGATGCGGCTGTCGATGCCGGTGTTACAGATATAATTATCGACCCGGGATTCGGATTTGCCAAGACGTCGGCTCAATCTTTCGAACTGCTCAACAATTTGGCCGCATTGAAAGTGTTAGGTTTTCCTATTCTTGTGGGCCTTTCCCGCAAATCAATGATTTGCTCCACACTCGGCATCACTCCCGACGATGCCCTTAACGGCACTACCGTACTCAACACAATTGCCCTTGCCAACGGTGCCGACATTTTGAGAGTACACGATGTGAAAGAGGCACGGCAAGCCGTTCTACTCTATTTAGAAACAATTAAAAGCGACAAATAATGGACATAGCATTTGGCATTAAAGACGCAATCGATATATTTCTATTAGCGCTTCTGCTCTTTTACCTTTATAGGATAATGCGTGAATCCGGAACGCTGAGCATCTTCTTTGGCATTCTTGCGTTTATCGCCGTGTGGGTGGTCACCTCTGAAATCCTTGGTATGCGCCTTATCGGCACAATCCTCGACAAATTCATGTCGATTGGTTTGCTTATCCTTGTCATTCTTTTTCAAGACCAGATTAAGCGATTTCTCGTCGTGCTCGGGTCGCAAAAGCGGTGGAAATTCATCGGTCGCATTTTCAAACGCGACAAAGCGGTTGAAGACGAAACTCCATGGATTATGCCCTTGGTCAACGCCTGCATGAATATGTCGAGAACTAAAACCGGCGCTTTGATAGTCATCGAAAAATCGATGTCGTTAATATCCTACGAGAAAACAGGTGACGCAATCGACGCCGCCATTAGTTCTCGTTTACTCCAAAACATCTTTTTCAAAAACTCACCCCTTCACGACGGAGCGGTGATTATATCCGAGGGCAGAATCAATGCCGCAGGATGTATCCTTCCCGTAAGCCACGACAGCAATATTCCACGGCGTTTCGGCCTTCGCCACCGTTCGGCTATCGGCATTTCTGAAGCCACAGATGCTGTAGTGGTTATTGTCTCAGAGGAAACAGGAGGCATATCTGTGGCATATAAAGGGAACTTGAACGCCGACTTGTCTTCGACCGAACTCGAGCATCTGCTTGCCGACCTCATTAACGAAAAATAGTCTGAAATGACCCCCGAACAAGAAAAAACGCTTCTCGATTCATTCGACGTCTTTTTGTTGAGCAAAAAGAAACGACGTACGCCCGAACGCCGCGCCGTGTTGTCGCTTATCACTCGAATGACGGGAAGTTTTTCAGTCGCCGATATTTACGACCTTCTCAAAGGCGAAAATTTCACTTTAAGTTTCGCCACGATTTATTCGACACTTGCACTCATTGAAGAGTTTGGCATTGTTAGACGACAGGATTACTCACGACGAACGTCTATTTACGAGCGCACCGACAAATCTCCCAAATCGTTTCGAGCCCAAAACCAGTGCCATCTTATATGCACCGAATGTGGCAAAACAAGAATAGTCACCGACACCGAATTGTCGAGATATGTGGCAAATCTTAAATTTCCGAGATTTAATACGTCCTATACGTCTATTAACATCTACGGCATCTGTCCGTCTTGCAACAAAAAGAAAAAAAAGAAATCAAAAAATTAACCCTAAAATCTTATAACAATGGCAACAGTAAAACCATTTCGTGGCATACGCCCACCGAAAAATCTTGTAACAGAAGTGGCATCACGCCCCTACGACGTACTCAATTCCGACGAAGCGCGCGCCGAGGCTGAAGGCAATCCCAAATCGCTTTATCACATCATCAAGCCTGAAATCGATTTCGAAGTTGGCACTGATGAACATGACTCACGAGTTTACGACCGCGCCGTGGCCAATTTCAAGGCATTCCAAAAAAACGGGTGGCTCGTTCAAGATGATAAAGATCACTACTACATCTATGCGCAAACGATGAACGGCCGCACGCAATACGGAATCGTCGTTGCCGCTTATGTCGACGACTATATGAGCGGAAAAATTAAAAAGCACGAACTAACCCGTCGCGACAAAGAAGAAGACCGCATGAAACACGTCAGAATCAACAACGCTAATATCGAACCCGTGTTCTTCGCTTTCCCCGACAACGAGGTGCTTGAAAATATAATCCGCAAAGTGACGACTGGCGAACCCGAATACGACTTTGTCGCTCCCGACGGATTCGGCCATCATTTCTGGGTAATCGACGATGAGGAAATCAACAAAGCCATCACCGCCGAATTCGCAAAAATCCCATATCTTTACATCGCCGACGGTCACCATCGTTCGGCGGCAGCCGCCCTCGTCGGCAACGAAAAGGCAAAACAAAATCCAAATCATCGTGGCGACGAAGAATACAACTATTTCCTTGCCGTTTGTTTCCCCGCTTCCCACTTGAGCATCATCGACTACAATCGAGTTGTGAAAGACCTCAACGGCTTGACGCCCGAACAATTCCTCGCACGTCTCGACGAGAACTTTATCGTTGAAGACAAAGGCGTTGAAGAATATCGTCCCAATGCTCTCCACAATTTCTCGCTTTACTTGGGCGGACATTGGTATTCGTTGACAGCACGCGAAGGCAGATACAACGACAGCGACCCAATCGGCGTGCTAGATGTGACAATCTCATCCGACCTTATCCTCCGCGACATCCTCGGAATCACCGACCTCCGCAGCGACAAACGAATCGACTTCGTAGGCGGCATTCGCGGCTTGGGCGAACTCAAACGCCGTGTAGATTCCGGCGAAATGGCTGTCGCTCTCGCCTTATATCCCGTATCGATGAAGCAACTTATGGACATCGCCGACTCGGGAAATATCATGCCACCGAAGACGACATGGTTCGAGCCCAAACTTCGTTCCGGACTCGTAATCCATAGCCTCGAATAATTCACGGCTTCACATGACGACCGACCGCTCCTGCAAAGTGAGCACAGTGCGCTATATCCGACTCGTCGCCGGAATGATTTTCCGGCGATGGGCTTTGGTTATAGTCGCGCCATTTGTGGCGGCGGCCGTTTTGTCATTCTACGATTTGCGGTTTCTCGTTGTAGCATTGATGCTTCTGTTTGTGGTGACTCCATTGTTACTGATGTTTATTTATATCTATTATGGACTCACGCCCGAAGCGCGGTTTTCGATTCTTCCGAAAACGCTTTCAATCAATCAACAACGAATTATAGCCGAGTTTGAGCCACTGGGAGAGGACTATCCTACTCCCCCACCGGTTAAACTTGACTTAAAGAGAGTTTCATCTGTAGAATACCGCAAAGACTGCTATGCTCTTATAGTTGACCGCCACCGATTTCGCCCTGTGGTTATCCCATATTCCGCTTTTTCCGACAAAGAGCAAATTAGTGAGTTTTCATCAATCCTAAACAAACGACACTGATGGAAATCGTCGAACATAAAATCATAGCACGGATTTTTACCGACTTGCCTGAGAAATTTGGAGTGCCTAGACAAAGCGGGCTCGTCGAAAATCTTTGTGGCAGAATCGTTTTCGACCCGGATTTTCGCAATCCTGACGCTGTCCGCGGGCTTGAACATTTTTCACATCTATGGATTATTTGGGATTTCTCGCTGGCCCATCGTGAAGAGTGGTCGCCCACAGTTCGCCCGCCTCGACTTGGCGGGAACAATCGTGTCGGGGTGTTTGCTTCGCGTTCCCCGTTTCGGCCAAATTCCATCGGTTTATCGGCTGTGAAAATCATCAAAGTAGAACCGGAGACTCCCGAGGGACCTGTGATTTATGTCAAAGGAGTGGATATGATCGACAACACGCCCATTTTTGACATCAAGCCTTATCTACCCTACTCCGATTCAAAAACCGACGCCACTGGCGGCTTCACCGATTCCGAAAAATTCAGTCGGCTAAATGTCGTTATCTCTCCTGGCGTTACCCACAATCTCGACGACAACCATCTTTCGACACTTACGGAAATACTTGCCAACGACCCTCGCCCGCAATATCACGACGATCCGACGAGAGTCTACGGCATGACTTTTGCCGGGCATGAAGTGAAATTTTCTGTTGCCGACAACACTCTGACAGTCAATAATATCATTATCAACAAAATAGATTCTTCAAAATGACGCTCGAACTAATCCTACGCATATTTGTTGCCGCCGTGCTTGGCGGACTTATCGGTCTCGAACGAGAATACAGAGAGAAATCCGCAGGTTTCCGCACACACTTTCTTGTAGCCCTCGGCTCTGCTCTGTTTATGGTTGTATCAGCCTATGGTTTCGGCGATATCATCACCGGCACACAGGACCAGGCTATTCGCCTCGACGTTTCGCGAATTGCGGCACAAGTCGTTACTGGCATCGGTTTTATAGGCGCCGGCACAATTATTTTCCAAAAAAATGTAGTTCGCGGATTGACAACTGCCGCCGGCGTGTGGGTTACTGCGGCGATAGGCCTTGCATGCGGTGGCGGACTTTATATCATTGCTTCGGTCTCGACTTTTTTAGTCCTTCTCGGCCTTGAGGCATTTAACTACTTCCTTCGCAGATTCGACCGTCATCACGAAGAATACAATAAACGTCATAACGTCAACGACGAAAAAGACAACTCAATATGAAAAAAGTAATAGTAGATTCAATCCTCGCAGGTTTTTGTATTAGTCTTGGCGGAATAGTTAATCTAAAAGTAGGCGGTATTGCAGGTGCCGTTCTATTCTCCTTCGGACTAATAACAGTCATTTCCTATCGACTTAAACTTTATACAGGCGTCAGCGGATTTGTCCGCACTCGCCGCGACTTTATCGAACTACCTGTCGTCATCATTGGCAACGTCGTTGGCTGCCTCTTTGCCGGATTAGCCACCAAGTATGCCCTACCCGACCTTGTCGCCACTGCTCAGGGAATCGTCGATGCTCGACTTTCGAAATCACTTTGGCAAGTGCTTCTGCTCGCCGCCGCATGCGGATTTATTATGACAACCGTGGTCAAATTCGCCCGCGAAGGAAAATGGCTTCCGCTGTTGTTCGGAATACCTCTGTTCATTTTGTCGGGATTTATCCACAGTATAGCCGATGCATATTATCTGTCGGCTGCGCTCACATTCGATACACTCACTTGGAGCGTTGTCGCCCTCTATATTATGGAACTGCTTGGCAATTTCATCGGTTGCAACCTCTACCGCGGTATGCAGAAATTCGCCTGACGTCACCCGTCAGCGTCACTTCATAAATACGAGATAAACAGCGGCCACAAGGAGGAAAAACGCGAGGATGTGATTCCATCGGATTTGCATGTGGAAAGCCACCATACTGAAGATGACAAACACCACAAGCGTTATCACCTCCTGCATTACTTTCAACTGAATCAATGAGAACGGTCCGCCGTTCCCGTCAAAACCTATTCGGTTGGCGGGCACTTGAAAGCAGTATTCAAACAGTGCAATTCCCCAAGAAAAAAGGATAACGGCCATTAACGGCCAGTTGCTTGATATGCCCGTGTCCTGAAGTTTCAGATGGCCGTACCAAGCAAGTGTCATAAACACATTCGACACTATTAAAAACAATATCGTTGTTACTGCAGCGTTCATTTTATTCTCTTCAATAACATTTCGTGAATTAGTTCGTATTGCGAATAGCATTTCGTGCTCTTTTCCCGCATGTCGCTATTATATTTGTTAAGTGTGGGAACATGGATATAATGTGAGCCGCTACCGCGATGAATTTGGAACACTTCGTGTTTTCGTGCCACCACCTCATCGCAGAATTTGCTATGCCAAGTTGTCGAGTCGGGTTGTAATTCTTCAGGAATATTGTCGATAGTCACCGCCTTAACGTAAGAGCATGGGGGATAGCCCAACGACACCCACATAACCATCGCTCCCGCCGGCTCGTCTTTACCTGGCAATTCAATGGCAACAGAAGCCGTAGAAGTGTAGCGGGGAATGAAATCTTGGTCGACAATCCATGTGTCGTCGGTTACCGACATATCTCGACCGAACAACGAGTGAAAGAATGAGCGGGAAAGACCATCCGTGAAAACTTCGGGAGTAACAGTCTTCTTGCTTACATAAGGAGCCAGCAAATGGAAAGCGTTTTGCTCACGAATATAACCGTAACCTGCATCGGGCACACCAGAATATGAATAATTCGTGCGGACAATATAGCCCCCGGACTCTTCTGCCAATGGGTATTTTTTATATTTGTAGTCATCGGCTTCGTAATATGCGCCGTTACCCGAAGCGTCCATCACGCCGAAGTTGGCCTGAATGCCAGCGGGCTTAGCGATAGTGTCGAGAAGATGCTCAAATTCAGCGAGATTGCGGCATGTGGATAGCGCGCGTCGCATGACGAATCCTTCTTGGTCGACAAAAGATGCTGTGTCGGGGGCAAGATTATATGAGGCAGTGTTCATTATTACCAATCCCGCTTCATTAAAGCCCGCCCATGCATCGCGAAGCAACGAATCGCCGGCATTATATAACCCTACGAATTTATAACATCCCGGTTCTTGGTCTTGTGCGATAAAGTTGTCCTCGACTCCTGTATCGCGATTTTTCCAAACTATCGGACGGCCCGACTTGGTCAAACTGCCCGACACTATAGCCGACGTGCACGCATCAGTTACAATCCACGCGGCAAACGAAACTGCCAAAAAAACAAAGAAACGTTTCATTATCCGAAAATTTTTATGCGAAGTTAATAAAAAGAAATCAGAGAGTTACATATTTGACTAATAAAAATCATCAAAAAACACTTTTATTTTATATAAATAATGCCTAAATTTGCAGTGACAACGGTAAAGTCCGTGCCATGAGAGGCAACTCAATCAATTTTTGACATACCACATCGAAGCAGACTGGGAAACTCATCAAATTCTACAAAATTCCGAGAAACGCTTTGCCATCCAATGGCGGGCCCTGACCGTAAGGTGGCTAATAACCCGAGGGATTACAAAGGATGGACGGCACTCAAATCCTGTTTATCGGAGTTTCATCGCATCCTTCGATGTGGTCCTACAATCGGCGACAGAGTTATTTGTCGCCGATTTTTCTTTGTTGTCAAAATTGGCACAGATTATGCAAGAAATAGCATCGTAAATCGAAAAATCAATTAACAATTAAAACATATTTTTATCATGAACATTCAACCCCTTGCCGACAGAGTCCTTATCCTCCCGACTCCGGCAGAAGAAAAAACTATCGGCGGTATCATTATCCCCGATTCCGCTAAAGAAAAGCCACTTAAAGGCAAAGTAATCGCAACAGGTAAAGGCACTAAAGATGAAGAAATGGTAGTCAAGGCCGACGACACGGTGCTTTATGGCAAATATGCCGGCACAGAAGTCGAACTTGATGGCACCAAATATCTCATTATGCGCCAATCCGACATTCTTGCAATCATTTCTTAATTAATGTAACTCTTAAAACACAAAACAATCATGGCAAAAGAAATTAAATTCAATATCGCAGCACGCGACGAACTGAAAAAAGGTGTTGACGCTCTTGCCGACGCCGTAAAAGTAACTCTTGGCCCGAAAGGCCGCAATGTAATTATCGACAAAAAATTCGGGGCTCCGCACATCACTAAAGACGGTGTAACCGTTGCCCGCGAAGTCGAACTCGAAGACTCTTTCCAAAATATGGGTGCTCAACTCGTCAAGGAAGTCGCATCAAAAACCGGTGACGACGCCGGCGACGGAACGACTACCGCTACTGTTCTCGCACAAGCCATCATTACAGAAGGACTTAAAAACGTTGCCGCCGGTGCCAACCCGATGGATGTCAAACGCGGCATCGACAAAGCCGTGGCTGTCGTTGTGGCAAAAATCAAAGAACAGGCACAAGAAGTTGACGACGACCTGAACAAAATCGAAAACGTGGCTCGCGTATCGGCCAATAACGACGACGAAATCGGCCGTCTAATCGCAGAGGCCATGGAGAAAGTTAAAAAAGAAGGTGTCATCACCGTTGACGAGGCTAAAGGTACCGACACAACCGTCGATATCGTTGAAGGTATGCAATTCGACCGCGGATATATCAGCCCCTACTTCGTGACCAACACCGAAAAAATGGCTTGCGAAATGGAAAGTCCTTACATTCTTCTCTATGACAAGAAGATTTCCAACCTCAAGGACATGCTTCCCGTGCTTGAAGCAACAGCCCAAACAGGCCGTCCGTTGCTCATCATCGCCGAAGATGTCGATCAAGAAGCGCTTGCGACTCTCGTTGTGAACCGTCTCCGTGGTTCATTGAAGGTTTGCGCCGTAAAGGCTCCCGGTTTTGGTGACCGTCGCAAAGAGATGCTCGAAGATATCGCCATCCTTACCGGCGGCGTAGTCATCTCCGAAGAAAAGGGTATGAAACTTGATGGTGCCACAATCGACATGCTCGGCCGTGCCGACAAAGTGACTGTGGGTAAAGAAAATACAACCATCGTTGATGGTCGTGGCGACAAAGACGCCATCGCCGCCCGCGTCGCTCAAATCAAAGTCCAAATCGCAGGCACTAAGAGCGATTACGACCGCGAAAAACTTCAAGAACGCCTTGCAAAACTTGCCGGTGGCGTGGCCGTTCTCCACATCGGCGCTCCCTCCGAAGTAGAGATGAAGGAGAAAAAGGACCGCGTTGACGACGCATTGAGCGCAACCCGTGCAGCAATCGCAGAAGGTATCGTTCCAGGCGGCGGAGTCGCCTATATCCGCTGTATTGACGCACTTGCCGATATCAAGGGGGCAAATGCCGACGAAAACACCGGCGTGGCAATCGTCCGTCGTGCCATCGAAGAACCGCTCCGCCAGATTGTGGCAAATGCCGGTCTTGAAGGCGCAGTTATTGTTCAGCGCGTAAAAGAAGGAAAAGACGACTTCGGTTACAACGCTCGTACCGACAAGTATGAAAACCTCTTCGAAACAGGCGTTATCGACCCCGCAAAGGTGGCTCGTGTCGCCCTTGAAAATGCCGCTTCAATCGCCGGAATGTTCCTCACCACCGAGTGTGTCATCACCGACAAGAAAGAAGAGAATCCCGCTCCCGCCATGGGCAATCCCGGAATGGGTGGCATGGGCGGCATGATGTAATAAAATGATGTTTTTGTGAACATAATATTAAAATTTTAGAGGTTAAACAATGGAGAGGGGGCGAACCGTTTTGGTTCGCCCCCTCTTTTTTCGTTTATCGAAACGTATTACTTTATCAACGACTTGAATGAATCATAGAACGACGGATCTTCTCCGACACACACCTTTCTTATTATACCCTTGGGGTCGACAAGATATTTTGTCGGGAAACCCTCCACGGCATATCTCATCTCAACCCTATCCATCTCGTCTAATGTGCTGTCGCTGATGACATGCACCCACGGCATATTATGCTCTTTAAGCGCATTTATCCAGTTTTCTCGACTTTTTTCACCACAGGCGATACTAATAATTTCGAGTTTTGATTTATACTTGTCGTAATTCTCTTTCATCTGAGGAATTCCTTTGATGCACCAATGACACCATGACCCCCAGAAATCAATGAGCACCCATTTTCCGCGGAATTGGCTGAGAGTGACAAGTTTTCCGCTTTCGTTCGGCAAAGTAAAATCGGGAGCCGGTTTCCCCTCAGCCACATTTTCCTTTATACGTTTAATCTTGAGTTTGTGTTCCACTTGCTTAAGCGTTTGTTCAAGCATAGGCTTCATAATGGATTCTTTCACTTCGGGAGTAAGCGCATCGACTATGGCCATCGCCTCATCAGGGTCTTCCACATAATTAATAGCGATGATAGATGCCATAGAATTTGGATTTGATTTGGCAAAATCGCCGTAAGAGCCAAGCCACTTGTAGTAGGCCGCTTCAAGTGCCTCGCGATTTGATTCATCACGGGGAATGGCATCAAACGCTTCGCGATACGGACGGGCCGCATCGTTCATTTTCTTCATTTCGTCCATAATGCGGTTACCTGTGGCAACGACTTCGTACACTCCGTCTTCAAGAGTCGCGACAATATCGAGATTGTCGTTTTCCTCGGCATAGAATTCAAAGTATTCCCGTTCGTTGTCGGTCGGCTCAACTATGTAGCGACGAGCGGGACCGTCGGGGAAATTGACATAGAAAGCACCGTCTTTCAGTTCAGCAGTATCAATCGCGAGGAGAGAGTCGGTCTTGCTTTTGATTTTGAAAAAATCTTCAATAGTGGCGCTATAAACAACTATTGCTTTCGTTTCGACGCCCTTAATCACGATTTTGGCACCAGCAAAGGCTTGCGATGAAATAATCACCGCCATTAGGGCAAGGAGAATCTTCTTCATTGTCGTTATTTGTTGAGGTTAGTATCTGTTTGTGTCAAGCGTATCACTGCTTGTTGAGACGTTTACGTTCGATTTCGTCAAGGATAATCTTACGCAAACGGAGGTGGTTGGGAGTCACTTCGACATATTCGTCGCTTTTGATATACTCAAGAGCCTCTTCAAGGCTGAACACTATCGGCGGAATAATCTTGGCCTTGTCGTCGGCGCCCGACGCACGCATATTCGTCAGTTTCTTCGATTTGGTGACATTCACCACAATGTCGCCTTCTTTGGCGTTCTCGCCTACTACCTGTCCGGCATAGACTTCTTCTTGTGGGAAGATAAAGAAACGACCGCGGTCCTGAAGTTTGTCGAGTGCATATGCAAATGCCGTACCCGCTTCCATCGCGATAAGCGAGCCGTTGGTTCGACGTTCGATTTCGCCCTTCCACGGCTGGAATTCCAAAAAACGGTGAGCCATAATCGCTTCGCCCGCCGAACCGGTCAAGACATTGTTGCGCAGACCGATGATGCCGCGCGAAGGAATGTTAAACTCGATGTGAATGCGGTCGTTTTGAGTTTCCATCGCCACCATTTCGCCACGACGGCGGGTGACCATATCGATAATCTTGCTGGAATACTCCTCGGGCACATTTATTGTCAGTTGCTCGATGGGCTCGCACTTCACTCCGTCGATTTCCTTGATTATGACTTGCGGCTGCCCCACTTGAAGTTCGTACCCTTCGCGGCGCATCGTTTCAATGAGCACAGAAAGATGGAGCACGCCTCGCCCAAAAACGGTCCACATATCCTCACGGTCGGTCTTTTCGACGCGGAGGGCAAGGTTGCGGTCAAGTTCACGCATCAGGCGGTCGTGGATGTGGCGGGATGTCACGTATTTACCGTCTTTACCGAAAAACGGGCTGTCGTTGATTGTGAAGGTCATTGACATCGTAGGCTCGTCAATGGCAATTCTTGGAAGCGGCTCAGGATTTTCGAGCGTGGAAATTGTGTCGCCTATTTCAAAACCTTCGATGCCCACAAGGGCGCAAATGTCGCCGGATTTTACCGACTCGACTTGTTTACGGCCCATGCCTTCGAAAGTGTGAAGTTCCTTGATGCGTTGTTTCACGACGGATCCATCTTTCTTGCACAAAGCAATGTCCATTCCCTGGCAGATTTCGCCACGATGAACACGTCCAATTGCGATTCTTCCCACATAACTCGAATAGTCGAGCGATGTGATAAGCATTTGCGGGTCGCCTTCGATTTGCTCGGGTGCTGGAATATATTTAACGATAGCGTCAAGCACAGGCAAGATGTTGTCGGTCGGAGTGCGCCAGTCTTCACTCATCCATCCCTGCTTGGCTGAACCGTAGATTGTCGGGAAATCAAGTTGCTCTTCGGTTGCGTTGAGATTAAACATCAAGTCGAAAACCATCTCTTGAACTTCGTCGGGACGACAATTCGGTTTGTCAACCTTGTTTATGACAACGACGGGCTTCAGTCCCATTTGAATGGCCTTTTGAAGAACGAATCTGGTCTGGGGCATCGGACCTTCGAAGGCATCTACAAGCAACAGACATCCGTCGGCCATATTGAGCACTCGCTCCACTTCGCCGCCAAAATCAGCGTGGCCCGGAGTGTCGATAATATTGATTTTATATCCCTTATAATCAATGGAAACGTTTTTTGAGAGAATAGTGATGCCACGTTCACGCTCAAGGTCGTTGTTGTCGAGAATTAGTTCTCCAGCGTTTTGATTGTCGCGGAAAAGGTGGCCGGCAAGAAGCATTTTGTCAACCAATGTAGTCTTGCCGTGGTCAACGTGAGCGATTATCGCTATGTTTCTAATGTTTTGCATATACGTTTTGAAATTATCTTGCAAAATTAGCAAAAAACTCGCTAAATAGCAAATCGATAATCGTCAACGGCGACCACGAATCACACTAATCATTTTTTTTGAAAATAATTAGAGAAAAATTTCCGTAATTCGCTAAAATGCGTTAACTTCGCAAGTCGTTTCATTTAGGCATATCGCTTCTACGCAAGCAAAGCCGACAATGTCGCGACAATGCAAATGGAATATTATTCTAAAATTACATAATTTAATGGAAAGAAAACTTAAAATCAGAGATTTAACTCTGCGTGACGGCCAGCAATCGCTATTTGCAACCCGTCTCAGCCAAGAACAGATTGACAAGTTGCTCCCCTTCTATGAGGATGCAGGATTTTTCGCAATGGAAGTTTGGGGTGGAGCAATCCCCGACTCGGTTATGCGCTATCTCGACGAATCACCGTGGAATCGTCTCCGCAGCGTAAGCGAGGTTATGAAAGGCCGCTCTTATCTGACAGCCCTTTCTCGTGGTCGCAACCTCTTCGGATATGTTCCTTACCCTGGCGACGTCCTTGCTGGTTTCTACAAAGAGGCTATCAAGAACGGTCTTGGAATCATGCGTATCTTCGACGCCCTCAACGACCTTGACAACATCAAGGAATCCATCGCCCTCATCAACGAAATGGGCGGAATTGCCGACGGCGCCGTATGTTACACCGTCGACCCCAAGGATGACGACTCCCACGAAAAAATCTTCACCGACGAATATTTCGTAGAAAAGGCAAAGGCTATGGAAGCCCTCGGCGCAAAGATTATCACACTCAAGGACATGGCTGGCTTGGTCAACCCCGCCCGCATCGCCACCTTGATGCCGAAACTTAAAGCCGCACTCAAAGTGCCCGTCGATTTCCACACTCACTGTACGCCCGGCTACGGACTCGCATCTGTACTCACATCTATTATTAAAGGCGTAGATATCGTCGATACTAACGTGTGGTGGTTTGCCGAAGGCTCTGCCGCTCCTGCCATCGAACTCATTTACATCTTCTGCAAGAAACTCGGCGTAGAACTCGAAGTCAATATGGAAGCCGTCGGGCGCATCCATCGTCAACTTCTCGAAGCACGTCGTTCGCTCGCCGCATTCGACCTCAACAAGGACCGTATGCCGAAGGATTTCGACCCGCTTCACGACGTTCTCCCCGCAGAAATCGATGCCAAATTCGACGAAGCCATCAAGGCAGCCGAGGCTGGCGACGAAGCCGCTCTGCTTGACGCTTGCCACGCTATTGAAGACTACTTCGGATTCCCCAAGCCCAATGAAATTGTTAAGTTTGCCGAAGTTCCCGGTGGTATGTACTCTAATATGGTCGCTCAATTGAAAGCCCTCAAGCAGGAAGACCTCCTCGAAGCATCGATGAAACTTATCCCGAAGGTTCGCCGCGACGCAGGTTTGGTACCCCTCGTGACTCCTACGAGCCAAATCGTCGGTAGCCAGGCTGTGGCCGTCGCTCTTGCCCGCACAAAAGGTCAAGACGACTATGTCAATCCTTCTAATCAATTTATCTCACTCGTCAAAGGCGAATACGGCAAAACTCCCGTGCCCGTCAACCCCAAATTCCGCGAGAAAATCACCGGTAGCCCTGAAGAAAAAGCCTACGACGTGACTTCATACAAGAAACCCGAGAATCCCGAAATTCCCGAACTCGGCGGAGTGAAACTCGCCTTGAATGACGAGGAATATCTCCTTCTCGAACTTCTCCCCAGCGTGGCTAACGGATTCCTCCGCAAACGCCGTGAAGAAGAATTTGTCGCCAAAGGCGGTGTTCTCGCCGACGCCAAGGCTGAAGCGAAAGAAGAAAAGGCCGAAGTTGCTGTCGCCGGCAAAGTCCTCGCTGCACCTATGGGCGGACGCATCGTTGAAATCAAAGTCAAACCCGGCGACAAAGTCAAAGCAGGTCAGGTTGTCCTCGTTTACGAAGCCATGAAGATGGAAAACGAGGTTAACGTCGATTTCGATGGCACCGTGAAACAGATTCTCGTTAAGGAAGGCGAAACCGTCGGCAACGCTCAGGCACTTGTCGTGTTCGAAGCCGAATCTGCCGATGCCGCCGTCAACGCTCCCATCACAGGCGAAACCCTTAACTCACCGATGGGCGGACGCATCGTCGAAATCTGCGTCAAGGCAGGCGACGAAGTCAAACCCGGACAGGTGGTTATCGTCTATGAAGCCATGAAGATGGAGAACGAAATCACCGCCGAAAAAGCCGCTACCGTCAAGCGTGTACTTGTCAAGGAAGGCGACACCGTCGGCAACGACCAACCGCTCGTAGAGTTCGGCAACCCCGCCGACCTTGAAGGTGCTGCCGCAGCCAAGAAAGCCAGCGGAGCCGTCAAGGTGCCTATGGGCGGACGCATTATCGAAATTTGCGTTAAGCCGGGCGACAAAGTGGCGGCAGGCCAAACCGTTGCCGTCTATGAGGCAATGAAGATGGAGAACGACATCCAGAGTGACATCGCAGGCACCGTACTGCGTGTATGCGTCAGTGTTGGACAGACAGTCGGCACCGACGACACAATCATTGAATTCGAATAATTTTCCCCTACTCCATCCCATCAACAAAAGCGGGCAGCCGAAAGGGCTGCCCGCTTTTATATCTAAGAATGTCTATAAAACACAAATGTCGCTACGCTCGCGCGATGCGACATTTGTGACTCAGGCGGGATTCAAACACACAACCTTCTGATCCGTAGTCAGATTCTCTATTAAGTT
>JAFZPB010000283.1 GCA_017552595.1 Muribaculaceae bacterium | reverse complement strand
GAGCATCAGTGCCACACACCTGCTTGCCGGCAACATAGACAATGCAGTTGCTGTTTTCATTAGAATTAATGTTGCTTTTGAATAGTACTGTTGTCGCCAATACAAAAGTTACACAAGCGGCTACGGCGCTACTCCATTGCCATAGTTTTCTGCGTTCCATCAACCGTCTCTTTGCGGATGCTTCTCGAATACGTTGACGCAATTTGGCTGTTGCATTGATTTCCCGTCGTAGTTTGAGCAGTTCTTTTATGTCTTGATATTCATCCATTATTGTCATTGATTATTTGTTAAATACTTTTGCTTGAGTTTCTTTATCCCGGAATAAAACCGAGATTTAATCGTTGATTCTGGTATGTCCAAAATGTGGCTCATTTCTACGTAAGATAATTCATCATTTACTTTCATATTAATTATTTCTGCCTCATTGGGTGGCAAGTCATCAAGTAGACGGTTGATTCTGTCAATTTCTTCTTTGTCGAGCAAATCTTCAGTGTTATCGGGCACATCAACATTTTCAAGCGGAATCGTTTCTAATAGTTGATGCCGCCAATGGTCTTGACACAGATTATAAACAATTCGAAAAAGATAGGATTTGATATTGCCCAATTTATTCTTTTTATATGTTTCAAGCAGGCGTAATATGGCCTCATACACGATGTCTTCAGCCTCGGCTCGATCACCAATACGGAAATAGGCAAACCGAACTAATGCGTTGAGGTTTGTTTCTATTATTTCGTCAATATTTTTGTGCTTGTTTACAAACATGATTTATTAACGCTCATTCTGCGTTTCATAATATAAGACGCAAAAATACAATTAACGACGAAGAAATTGATAAAAAAATTTTAATTATTGCCCACATCAGTTATAAAATTGTGGCTATTAATATAGAAAGTTTATGGATGAAAGCGGCACAATATAACCTTTGACAATCATGCTCAAAAAAAACAATTGCCCGACATTGGCCGGGCAATTATCGATATGTATTATAAACCTTTATCGTTGAATCATTTTCTTGCCGTCTTCGATGACGAGGCCTTTATGGTCGGCTTTTTCATATTGATATATGTTTAGTTATTGTCGTAATTGTCAAGTGCAAATATAGTTATTTTTCCATTACGATTGTTCTGTAAAGCGACATTTTCTCATCTTTGCGATTTTTAAGCCGACAAATTCCCTGTGCACTTTCGTGTTAATGAAATTTTTTGTAATTTTGGAGTGACAAAAAGTTGTTCCACATTTTAACCGCTAAAATCACCGATGAGAAAATGGCGTATTGAAGACAGCAACGAACTCTACAATGTGTCGGGTTGGGGGCTTAAATATTTTTCAATCAACGAGAAAGGACATGTGGTGGTAACTCCCAAGCCAGGGAGTTTCCCTGTCGATTTGAAGGATGTGATGGACGAACTTCAGGTGCGCGACGTGACGTCGCCCGTATTGTTGCGATTCCCTGACATTCTCGACAGCCGTATTGAAAAACTGTCGAAGTGCTTTGCCAAAGCCGCCAAAGAATATAATTATGTGGCGCAGAACTTCTTGATTTATCCCATCAAGGTGAATCAGATGCGTCAGGTGGTAGAAGAAATCGTCAGTCACGGCAAGAAATTCAATATCGGTCTTGAGGCAGGTTCGAAGCCCGAACTTCATGCCGTTCTCGCCACTAATATCTCCGCAAATTCGCTTATCATCTGCAACGGCTACAAGGATGAGAAATATGTGGAATTGGCACTGTTGGCACAAAAGATGGGCCGTCGCATTTATCTCGTAGTTGAGAAGTTGAACGAATTGCGGCTTATTGCTGAAGTGTCGAAGCGGTTGAAAATCAGTCCGAATATCGGCATACGAATCAAATTGTCGAGTGCCGGCAGCGGTAAATGGGAAGAGTCGGGCGGCGACCAATCGAAGTTCGGACTTAACTCCACCGAACTCCTCGAAGCCCTCGATTTCCTCACGGCACGCAAAATGACCGACTGCCTCAAACTCATCCACTTCCACATCGGCAGCCAGATCACCAAAATACGCCGCATCAAGAATGCTCTCCGCGAAGCGTCGCAATTTTATGTGCAACTCACGAAGTTGGGCTATTCGATTGATTTCGTCGATGTCGGCGGCGGCTTAGGAGTGGATTACGACGGCACCCGCTCGTCGATGTCGGAATCGTCGATGAACTATTCGATTCAGGAATACACCAACGACATCGTGTCGGCGATAGTCGATGTCTGCGAGAAGAACGAACTTCGTCAACCGAATATAATCACAGAGAGCGGTCGCTCGCTGACCGCCCACCACTCGGTGCTCGTTTTCGAGGCTTTGGAAACGACTTCTTTGCCCCGTTGGGACGACAAAGAGGAGGTGGCTGAAGACGACCATGAACTTCTGCGCGAACTCTACGACATTTGGGACCGCCTTGACCAAGCCCGCATTTTTGAAAGTTGGCACGACGCTTTGCAAATCCGCGAGGAAGCACTCGACCTGTTCAGCCTCGGACTGCTCGACCTCGCTACTCGCGCACGCATTGAAGCGCTTTTTTGGTCGATTGCCCGCGAGGCGGGCGAAATAGCCGCCTCGATGAAGCATGCTCCCGAAGAGTTGCGTAAAATCGCCAAGACATTGCCCGACAAATATTTCTGCAACTTCTCGTTGTTCCAGTCGTTGCCCGACTCATGGGCTGTCGACCAGGTGTTCCCGACGATGCCTATCGCCCGCCTTGACGAAAAACCGAGTCGCACCGCCACTATTCAGGACATAACCTGCGACTCCGACGGCAAAATCGCCAATTTCATCACTCAGCAGGGCGTTTCGACAAGTGCGTTGCCTGTCCACCCGCTCCGTCAAGGCGAACCGTATTACATCGGCGTGTTCCTCGTGGGCGCATATCAGGAAATTCTCGGCGATATGCACAACCT
>JAFZPB010000282.1 GCA_017552595.1 Muribaculaceae bacterium | reverse complement strand
TTTGTCGTAGTAGAAGTGGTCAACACGCCAGTAACCTGTGTTAGAGAGCGAACCTGCAAGGAACGTGTTGATTTTCTTGTCCTTGGTGGTGAACTCCGCTTGAACGTAAGCGCCTTCTTGGTGGGTGTGACCGTCGTAGTTGCGATAGACGACGTCGCCGACACCGAGTTTCTCGTAAATCCAGTTGGGGTCGGCTGCCGCTGCGTTGTTTTCAACCTTTACATCGTCGCGGCTTGAATCGTCCATGTAATATGCGCCGTTGTAGAGGTCGACGATTACGTTTTTGTGGTGGCCCACATAGTAGCGGAGGTCGATACCGCCGGTAAACGTCAACTGGCGGTTGAGGAAATCGCTACGATAGGTCGAAACGAGTCCGTACCATTCGTGGTCGTTGACCGATTCCGACATAATCATATTAGAGCCGGTAGCCGACTGTTCGTTCATATCTTGAACCTTGTCGTAGGCGAAAGTGCCGTCGGCATTGCGGAAAAGAGTGTTGAGAACGCCGTTCGACGCTCCATACCAACTGGAGTAAGAAATGTTATTGCCGTTCCATGTGCCGCGTCCTTGTCCTGAATAACCGCCGCCCCTTGCCAACGAAACGTAAGCAGACGATGTAAGCGACGATTTATTGTCGATTTGCCAAATATGGCTGAGCGAAATCTGCGGTTTGTGATATTTATTGCGGTTTGACGAGCGGACATTGCCGTTTTTGTCGTAACCGAATGTGGGGTTGTACTTATAGGGGCTGTCGTTGCCCATATAATTTCTCACATCCTGCCAGCCTTCGATAGTCAGACCGTCTTGTGACGAACGTTTGTTGTGTGTCTGAGGAGCGCCGAAAGCGGTGAACGAAAGTTGATGGGCTTCGTTGAGGCGCTTCGAAACGTTGATGAAGTAGTTGAAGGCGTCGAACCATGTGCCCTGCACATATCCATCGCCCCAACGACGGGAGCCGAGCAGCGTTATTGCCCAACCGTTTTTCATCAAGCCAGTAGAAACGCGGACACCGAAGTTGTTCAGTCCGTCATTGCCCATACCGTACCATGCGGTGCCGCCGCGCTTGGCGTCGAGCGATTGGGTTGTGATGCTAATCGTACCGCCCACCGAAGGGGAAGAGATGATAGCCGCTCCCAAGCCGCGCTGTGTCTGAATCGACGAAGTCACGTCGGACAGTCCTGCCCAGTTCGACCAGTAAACGCCGCCCCATTCCATATCGTTGACGGGAATACCGTTGATAAGGACTGCAACGTTTGCCGATTGGAACCCGCGCATATTGATTTTCGCGTCGCCGTATCCGCCGCCGTCCTTCGTGGCCCATACGCCAGGAGTGGATTTCAGCACTTCGGGGAACTCTTGGTTGCCGAGTTTGATTTCAATCGTGGATGCGTCGATTTGGCTTACCGCCACAGGTGTTTGACGGGTGCGTGCCACCGATTGCTCGACGATGACGTCCTTAAGCATATTGGCCTCCACTTCGAGGGTAATGATTCCCATGACGGCCTGCGGGGTAAGCGTTTGGTCCTTGTAACCGATAAAACTCACCCTAAGTTCTTTAGCCTCAGAGGGGACTTTGATGGCGAAGTGGCCGTCGATGTCGGTCTCCGCCCGCGAGGTGGTGGCGCGGACTATTGCGCCTACAACAGGCTCGCCGTTTTCATCTACCACAGTGCCTCGGCACGTGATATCAGATGCCGCCAAGGCCATAGCGTATGCCATTATGCCCGCGGTGATTGAGAGAAGTAGTCTCTTCATACTGATTGTAGTTGTTTTAGGTTAGTAAAATATTTTGATTATTGATTGTAGTCGGTCATAAAAACAAAGCGACCGAAATGCGCTCGAGGCTCTCGCAGAGCCATTTGGCATTCCAGTCGGATTTTCCGAAAAGCACAAACTTCCTCCTTTATAGCACCATAGGGACGAAAAAGGATTAGAGCAATGCATAACTTTTCAGTTTTCACTGCAAAGTTAACGAAAATTTTCTAATATTGCAAAAGAATAGTTTTCGAACATTTGAATAATCGAGCAATCAAAAATTCTTTCAACTTTAAACTCTCAACTTTATTCTATGTGTTTTTTTGGGGGTTGCTATTGTCTTTGACGCTTAAAATTAGTAATTTTGCAGCCGAATTGTTATTCTATATCCAAAATGGACAATGAAATAGATTGGTCGTCGTTGACCTTCGATTATACTCCAGCCGATTTTAATCTCCGTTGCCACTTTCGTGACGGCGAATGGGGCGAAATTGAGGTGTCAACCGACAATGAAATATCTCTTCCGATTGCCGCCACGTGTCTCCACTACGGCCAGGAGGTGTTCGAAGGTCTGAAAATCTTCGCAGGTGCCGATGGGCATGTCCGAGCGTTCCGCATGGCCGACAACGCCCGACGCATCATCGACTCCGCCGAGGCCGTGATTATGGCTCCTGTCACTGTTGATTTGTTCTGCCGGATGGTGGAGAAGATTGTCCGACTGAACGCCCGTTTAATTCCGCCCTACGGCACTGGCGCGTCGTTCTATATACGCCCTGTCGAATTGGGCATAACGCCGCAAATTGCCGTTCGCCACTCCACGGAATTCGTTTTCATCATGATGGCGTCGCCGGTGGGCCCGTATTTCCGCGAAGGTTTCTGCCCGACACCTATCTGCGTCACCCGTCGTTACGACCGCGTGGCTCCTTGCGGCACGGGACGTTGGAAAGTGGGCGGCAATTACGCCTACAGTCTGACGGCAGGCAAGATGGCCCACGAATTGGGATATTCGTCGGTGCTTTATCTCGACCCGAAGGAGAAGAAATATCTCGACGAGTGCGGCCCTGCCAACTTTTTCGCCATCAAAGGCGACACTTATATCACTCCGAAGTCCGACTCGATTCTACCCTCTATCACGAATATGAGTTTTATGCAACTTGCCCGCGATATGGGGTTGAAGGTGGAGCAGCGCCGTATTCTTCTTGAGGAATTGGCCGAAGTTGACGAGGCGGCGGCGTGCGGCACGGCAGCCGTGGCAGCGCCTGTGAGCCGAGTCGACGACCTCGACACGGGCCGCTCCTATGTGATTTCGCCCGACAACCGTCCCGGGCCGATTACGACCGAACTTTATCATCGCCTGCGCGCAATCCAATACGGCGAACAGCCCGACACCCACGGCTGGACCACTGTCATCGACCTCGACTGAACGATGGACTACCTCCAACTCATCGACAAGTATTATCCCGAAGGTCCGCTTCGGGAGATTTATCTTACCCATTGCCGGCAAGTTGCCGACAAAGCCCTTGCCATAGCCCATGCCAAGAGCCTGCCGTTGACCGACGATGAAATAATTGAGGCCGCCATGCTTCACGACATCGGTATCGTTATGACCGACGCCGTGGGAATCCACTGCTACGGCACGGCGCCCTATATCGCTCACGGAGTAGAAGGGGCTAAAATCATCCGCGAGGCGGGGCTTGGCGAGAAATACGCACGAATCGCCGAGCGACACACGGGCGCGGGAATCACCGCCGCCGATGTCGCTTGTCAGCATCTTCCGTTGCCCGAAGGGGAATATTGTCCGCAGACGCTTCTTGAGCGGCTGATATGTTACGCCGACAAGTTCTTTTCGAAAACCAAACTGACACAAGAAAAGCCACTCGACAGAATAGTGGCTTCCCTTAAAAAGTTTGATTTCACCGATAGCGACGGCGCGGTTGCCCGCTTTATGGAGTTACACCGCCAGTTCGGTCAAGAATAGCGGACTATTTCGCCAAGTCTTTTGCGAAAAGTTTATCCACTTGCTCTTGAAGATTGGGGGCGAGCGGCGGAATGTTGTGATTCTTCTCGAATTGACGCAGTTCGACGATGTTCATCTCCACCTCGTTGTCCTTGCGCGTCTGTTTGAAGTCCTTCTTGTCGATGTAGTCGTAAGCGACAGGGAACACTTCGAGGAGAATGATATAGTCTTTCTTGGTCCGTTTGAGTTTTCCGCTTGCCATTAGTTGAGTCATTATCATGTCGCGGACACTCGAGCGGCCTTGGTCGTCGATTCGGTAAACTTCGTAGTATTGGTCGTCGTCGGTGTCAACATCTTCTTTGTTTTCCTTCTCTTTGACCTTCTTGCCTTCGCGTTTCATTTTCTCAATCTTTGCGGCCTCTTCGGCTTCATGACGATGCTGGCGGAATTTTTGTCTGTTGAACACCAGTGTCCGCTGGTTTGTTTTTAAGTCAACATCGACATATCCGAGAGTGCAGATGCTGTCGCTGATAATACTGCGGCCGTTTTCGGGCTCCGAAATTTTGAGATATCCTTTTTTGGCATACTTTAGGATACGGTCGTAGTTGGTGATGGTGTCGATTTTGGCCCAATTATTGAGGTAACGGCCCGCGAGCGCGTTGATTACTACGCGAATGAGCCCGATCGAAGCACGTGAAATGCTTCGTGTCTTTGAGGATATTTTTTTCGTGGCCACCTCGAAAGTGTTGTCAACTACGCCGGCGCGGAAATATATGGGGCCTTCCTCATCGACATAAGTGCAACGGTAATAGTTCTGAACATAAATCAGTTCTTTCGGCTTAACCTCAATTACGCCGAGGTTGTAGTCGGCATCTTCCAAAACGATGCGGTCGGTCGAGAGCGTGTCGAGTTTGACGCATTTATTTTGGAATGCCATGTGGGAGAAATAGAGTTTGTCAAGACCTTTAGTGTCTTTGAGCACACCGTCGTTGTCGGTTTTGCCCACCAAAGCGCCTTTTTCGTTTGTGACGCAAACAGCGGCAATCGGGAGATTATCGACATCGACAATCTGAATTTGGCGAGCCGACATTGCGGTAGCGACCGCGAGTAGTGAAATAAGTAAAATACGTCTCATTTTCTTAGTTTATTTTGTTAAGTTTCAATTCGTTAAGGGATGCGCGAGGGAATGCGTCGATAAAACTGTCGGGAGTGACGTTGAAAATTTTCACGTCGCGGCTTTCGGCATAGCGTTGTATCGTGAAATACGAGCGGAAAGCCACATAGAAACTGTAAAGAATCTGATGTAGCGGATAGCGGAGATAATCGGTGCGGATTCTCCGTTCCTCTTTTTCGTCTTCCTTATAGAAGTGCGGTTGGATTGACACGACTTCGTTACGTTCGTTGACGCTAAGTGTTTTCGTCCATGAATGGTCGGCTCCCGCCACCCACACGTTTTTATAGCCCATTTTCAAGGCGATCATAATCGAGGGAATCAGCACGTTGCGGGGTCGAGGCATACCGCGGCCAGACTTGAAGGCGGCGTTTTCGAGCCATTGGAAACCTTCCACGCCGATGGCGTTATAATATTCTATTTTGACCTTTTCAGAGTTGATTTTCGAAGACGCGCCTTTTGCGACAAAGGGGAGGAAAAGCGTCATCGTCCAATCGACGGCGTTGATGTTCGCGATAAGACGGTCGACGTTTTCGTTGCCCGAAGCGAAGAAATGCGGGTCGGCGAGCACATAATATCGTGGACGAAGTTGGCGGAATTCCGGCGTATTAGCCGCGAAGTTGACGGCGAGCGTAGGCGTTGCGGCAAGTTGGGGGGAGAAGTCGCGGATAGTGTCGGCGAGTGAAGGCCCGTTGCCCAAAATTATGATATTATCGGGATTCTCTGCCGCAGTAATACGGCAGTGATGCGACGATAGTGCGATTTTTACGATGCTTTTCGTCGATTGCGCGAGTTTGGTAAAGAAAGAATCAGAAGTCGAGGCCATCGTTTTCGTAATCGTGGGTTCGTAGATAATTCACCACGTCGATAGGTTGCCAATCAATGGCGGCGCGTAGGCGTGATGAGTCGAAAGTGAGAGAGCGGGTCAGTTTGTCGAGCCGTTTGGAGTCGATGGGGAAGTGGCCGCGCAGGAAGTCGCCGAAACGGGCGGCTAGACGGACGCGTCGCAACGAAATCGTCGGGATTCGTTTCCCCTTGATTCTGAACGCCAACGCTTCGGCAAGGTCGATGATGAGCGGGTCGTTACCGTCGGTAAGGTTGAACGTGCCGCCTACCGCCGAGGCGATGCGTGCCGTTCGTGCCACGTCGATTGCGTGGACAAGACTACGTTGTGCCGCGTTTTCTTTAATGTTGAAATATGTGCCGTTGTCGATGCCGCGGGCCATTTTCATAAGGTGGCCTGTCATGCCCGTGCCGACAACCATTGCGGGGCGTAAGATTGTGAGCCTTACGGCGTTTCGTTCCGCCCATTTGGTCAGGAATTGTTCGGCGGCGAGTTTTGAGCGGCCATATTCCGTGGCGGGAGCGAGCGGGTGGGATTCGTCGATGTTTTCCCCTTCGGTAACGCCGTAAACCGCTGCCGACGAAATAAACACGAATGCCTCAGGAGCATTTGCCTCAAGCGACTTGGCGAGATTCTGTGTCCCGACACGATTGACGGCATCGGCAAGCGTTTTGTCGGTAGTGCCCGCCACATGCACGACAAGGTCGAATCGCCGGTTGTCGAAGTTCGGCTCGTCGGAGGAGAGGTCGCATCGGATGTCGGCCTGTTCGCCACGGGCGAGGGTGGTGACTTCGAAATCGGCTTGCCGGAGTTCGCGGACAACATATTTTCCGATAAATCCTGTCGAACCTGTAACTAATGCTGTGGGTTGGGCTGCCATGCTATTTTCTTTTGAAATTGTAAAGATAGCGTTTTAGTAGCGAAAATGGGCAAACTTTCACTGAATTTTCACGAAGTGCGCGATATTTCTCGCGATTGTTGGTGAAAATGCGGTGGTAGAATTGTGTGGAAAGGCCGCCAACCGACATCGCCACCATATCGAGGTCGAGCCGGCGATATTTGACGCCATTTATATAGAGCAGTCGGACAAACATATCGAAGTCGGCGCCGATGAGATAGTCTTCCTTATATGGCCCGAAACGGTCGAAAACGCTTCGACGCACATAGAGTGAAGGATGGGGCGGCGCAATGCCTATAAGGAGTTGGCGCGGAGTGAAATCCGCTGAAGAATAACGTCGGATAGTGCGGCCGTTTTTGTCCTCGAAATGCACGTCGCCGAATACGACGTCGATGTCGGGATTTTCTTCAAAACAGGCGGCGACTTTCTCGACTACGGTCGTGTCGGAAAAACGGTCGTTTCCGTGAAGAGTGCCGACGACGTCGCCTTCCGCAAGGGAGATGCCGCGGTTAATGGCCTGATAAACGCCGTTGTCCTCTTCGCTGACAACGCGGATTCGCGGGTCGGCGGCGGCATGGCGGGCGATGATTTCGGCGCTACCGTCGGTGCTTTTCCCGTCGATGACGATATAGTCGATATCGGCGTGCGATTGTGAGGTGACCGACTTGATGGTGGTCTCGATTGTGGCGGCTTCGTTGCGCAGGGCTGTGATAATGCTGACTTTCATAGGTCTAAATTTGGATAAAATAAGCACCACACAATGCGCCGGCAAGCAGCACCACGTAGGTTATTGCGAAATATTTGAACGATTTGCGTTGTCTCGAGCGCCATGCCAAAATGGCGAGCGGGACAAGAATAGGCAGTACGGGCAGAGCGTATCTCGATACGGCGCCTGCAAACATATAGACGGGAACAAGCCAGAAAGCCAACCCCCAAAGTGCCCAAAGAATGATATGCTTTTCGGCTTTCCAAATGCGGAAAATGAAGAAGTAGATAATCAGTCCGCCGATAGCATACCATGGATAGGTAATGTGGGCATATACGAGCGTGGGTCCGAATATGGCATCTCGCGAGAAGTTCCACGGGAACGGCGTGAGATATTGTACGGCAGCGCCTACGGGTGCGAACAGGATTTTTTGCCAAACGGGTAAGCGAAAATAGTTGTTGCCGTAGAGCGAATAATAGATGTCGCGCGTCGGTGCTTCCTGGAAGTAGGCTTTTCCGAAACCGTAGCCGTCGACGTAGGTGGTGACGCGGAAGGAAATCGAGCCGTGGGGGAAAATATGTTCAACGCCAATCCATAGCGCCACGCAGACGGCTATCATCGCCAGTCCGTGCCAACGTCGGCGGTTTGTCCAAGGAGTGAGAATGACTGCACCTAACGCCACAGGCAATAAATAGTTGACTCTGAACAACGCGAGCAGAACGCCGCCGAGGATAAGCGCTGTGTAAGCATAGAAGTAGTGCCGTCGGCCTTTAAGGTCGGTGCGGAGATAGGTAAAAGCGAAAGCGAGCATAGCCACAGCGAGACAAACGGCGGCGTCTTTTAGGATAATAGTTCCCGAATTGATGTAGTAGCATACGGCCGCGGTCAGCCCCATCGCCAACAGTGATGTAGAGGGGCGATAATCGCGCAGGACGTTGCGGGAAATCAATCCGCTGAAAACGACAGCCCAAGCGATGAAAATCGAGTTGACGAAAATCGGCGCGGCTACGGTAACCCCGGTTATCCGCCAAAGGTGGCAGATTAGCCAACGATAGATAGGGGCGGGATTAACTGGCGCTGTGTAATAATGTTGGTCGAAAAACTTGTAGGCGACGTAATAGTTGGTAGCGGCATCGGAGTTTTGCAGATGCGGGAATTGCGGAGTGCTGTCGAATGCCGTTGTGAAATAGTAGATATTCAGAATGTTGCCTATGGTGAGCAACAGACACACGCCGAAGACGAGCCATTCTCCGTTACGGCAACGGGTGGAGGTGAAACAGTAGAGCGATTCGGCAGCAACGAGGAGAAGGAGTGAGTAGAGTAGGGTTGTGACAAGCGTTTCCCCAGGGAATAGTGTCACAAATAGGGCGGCGATGGCAAGATATAGTGCCACTGCCCCGAGTCGCATGACCAATCCTTTTGATGATATGACGGAATTCGCTGCCATGTTTTATAGTACGAATGCCACTTCTTTGAATGCGAATTTGCGATGGTTGCCGTCGGTGTCGGCGAGGGTAAGAATGCCGTCGGGGGCGATATCGACGATTTCGGCATCGAATTCCATGCCGTCGGCTACGAATTTGTGAAATCCGTTGCGTCGCCATAGGCGTCCTTTATATGCCGAATGGAGTCCGTCGTAGCGGTTGGGATTATCGAAACGGTCGAACAGCGTGAGGATTTCTTCGCACATTCGGTCGCGGACCTCTTCGAGAGGAAATTCGTGCCCCGCAATGATTGCCATTGACACGGGATTGGGCGCGTCGGAAAGGAAACGGTCTTGGTTGACGTTCAGTCCGATTCCGGCAATTGAACTGACTATCTTATTGCCCATCAGCGAATTTTCGATAAGGATGCCGCAAATTTTCTTGTCGCCGACATAGATGTCGTTGGGCCATTTTATAGAGATTTCTTCTTCGGCTTCGGTCAGATAGTGGTCGAGAGTGTTGACGATTCCAAGCGACACAATTTCCGACACGACAAATTGCTGGCTTGGTAGAATCTCTTTAGGGCGGAGGAGAATCGACAGTGTTATGTTTTTGCCGTCGGCCGCTTCCCATGAGTTGCCGCGTTGACCGCGACCTGCCGTTTGGCGGTCGGTAGTGGCTACGGTGGCATGCGGAAGGTTGTCGGCTGCTCGCGACGTGAGATAGGTGTTGGTTGACGCCACGGAGTCGAGCCGGATATAGATGGGTTTCATTGAAAGTCAGTTTTCGCGGTCGATGATGAAATCGAAGATATCGGCAAACGCTTTTCGGCAGTCGGAAGAGGGAAGGAGCGCAAGCACTTCATCGGCTTCACGGCGAAGGCGCACAACGGCATCGCGGGCGTAATCTATTCCGCCGTTCGATTTTGCAAATTCGATAAGACAGTGAATGTCTTCGTCGGGGATAACGTCTTTTTCAAGCATGCCGAGGAATTTTTCCCTGACTGAAGGTTGGGCCGAACGTAGAGCATAAATCAACGGCAGCGTGATTTTCCCTTCGCGGATATCGTGCCCCGTCGGTTTGCCCACTTTTTCGCTCTCGAAGTAGTCGAAGATGTCGTCGGTGATTTGGAAAGCGTCGCCGAATAGGGTTGCGAATCGGGCGATGTTGTCGATGTCGGTCTGAGAAGCCCCCACGGAGTAGGCGCCCATTTTCACACATGCCACGAACAGCGATGCCGTTTTTGAGAAGATTGTGCGGAAATAGAGGCTTTCGTCGAGGCAATGTTGGCGTGCGGTGTAGATTTGCTCGAATTCGCCAATCGAAAGTTGTTTGCCGAGTTCACCGAGTTCGCGGGTGATATTGATGTTTTGCGTTTCGGCGGCGATACGCAGTGAGTTCGACACGAAAAAGTCACCAGCAAGGACTGCGATGCGATTGTCGTACAATTCGTTAAGAGTCGGCTGTCCGCGACGAATGTCCGCTTTGTCAACCACGTCGTCGTGGATTAGCGATGCGCTGTGGAGCAATTCCACTGCCGCTGCCGACGAAATAGAGGCGTCGTTGATTTCGCCGAACATTTTTGAGGCGATGATTGTCATCATCGGACGCAGTTGTTTCCCTCTCGTCTTGAAGAAAGAATGGATAGCCTGCGTCAAAATGGGGTTAGATGATTGGAGGGCATCGGCAATACGGGCTTCGACGCGCTCAAGTTCTGGCGCGAAGCGTTTGCGGATGTCGTTCAATGCTGTCATTATCTCAGTCTAAAATAGTTCGGTTCGCATTTGCTGACGCAAAGGTAATCATTTTTGCCCACATATTCCCCAGAAAGGGAGCAAAAACGTCACAAATCAGAGCGGTTTTTTGTAACTGCGGCGGCGGCGATGCTGCTCATAGTCGAAATATTGCCATTGAGCCTGCACTTTGGCATTAGTTTCCAGTTCGACGTTCGTCTCGGCCCATTTGTAGCCGTTTTTGATGTAGATTCTGACGAGGTCGTTGAAAAGCATGGCGTTGACGCCTTTGCCCTGATATTCGGGGTCGATTGCGATAAGCATAAGGTCGACGATGTCGTTTTTGCCGTAAAGCCCGCGAAGGATGTGTACCCATCCGAAGGGGAAAATACGGCCACGGCACTTTTGGAAGTCGCGCGAGAATGATTGAATGGAAATGCCCACACACACCAATTTTTCGTCTTTATCGACAACGAGAGTCAGCAGTTCGAGGCGGAGAATGCCGAGATACATACTGATGTAGTGTTTTATCTGGCGCTCTGTCAGAGGGGTATATCCATAAAGGCTATCGAAGGCCTTGTTAATGAGTTGGAAAATTTCCTGTCCGTAATCTTTTTTCAGTTTTTTGCGCGACGTGTATTTGAGCACGCGAAGGTCGTATCTTTTTGCAACGATATCGGCAATACGTTCATAGCGTTCGGGCACTTTGTCGCCTACGCCGACGCGGAATTCCACCCAGTCGGCATCCTTTTTGAAGCCCATACGTTCCATGTGAGTGGGGTAGTAGGGATGGTTGTAGATGGTGGCCTGCGTTGAGAGCCGGTCGAAACCTTCGATTAACATCCCCTCGGGGTCCATATCGGTAAATCCCAGCGGTCCTATAATTTCGGTGCAACCGTGTTCGCGGCCCCATTCTTCAACCTTTTTGAACAAGGCGTCGACTACCTCTTCGTCGTCAATGAAGTCGACAAATCCGAAACGGACTGCCTCGACGCCGGTGCGTTGGTTCGCCACATGGTTGATGATACCGGTGATTGTGCCCACGGGCTTGTTGTCGCGATATGCCATCCACGTTTGCGCTTCGCAGAAATCGAATGCGGGATTGCCTTCAGGACGAAGTGTGTTGACTTCGTCGAAAATCAACGGCGGGACGTAGCAGTCGTTGCCTTTGTAGTTATCTATGCGGAATTTTACTGATTTCTTGAGGTCGCGGCGTGTTTTCGCCACTTCGCGGATTTCAAGTGCCATAAATTTGAATAGGATTGACTTGGTTGATGACTAAGCACGCCGTGCTTTCTGTGGCGACGGCATGCGAGTCGTTCGCTTGCTTGGTGTGCTGGCTGATTTGCAGCCAAGCGAGCAGCGCAAGCATAGCGAGAAGGAATATGATGATAAAAATATAGACTTGGTTAGAGTTGCGTTTATCGATGGCGAGCCGCAGTTCTTGAATGTTGTTGTAGCGGTTGTCGGGATTCTCCGAGCAGCATTTGTCGGCAATATGGCGCAGATGCGGCAACTTCGTAGGGATATGGTCGAGAAGTTCGGAGAGCACTTTGCCGAAACTGTAGATGTCGTCGGCGGTGGATGCCGGCGAGAGTTGCTTTTTCTGGTCGAACCCTACGTCGATAAGTTTGAGATTTTGGATATTTTCGGTGAAAATTATCGTCTCGGGGCGGATGGGGTGGTGAACGAGGTGGTTGATTTGGATGTAGTCGATAGCGTCGACAAGGTCGTGCAGCACCTTTTCGAGAATTTCAGGCGAAAGACGATCGGTGTCGATGAGTTTACGCAAAGAGTCGCCGTAAACGTCGTCGGTGATAATACTACGCCCCACACCGGGCACATCCTCATAGTCGTTAATCATGACGATGTGCGGGTGGGCCAGGTTGTAGCGCACGTCGAATTCCTTTTCAATCATCGCCTCGTATTCGGGCACACCCTTATATTCGGGACGGAGGGTTTTGAGCATTACCCATTTGCCGAATTTCTTGGCGGTATAGACGTGATAGAACTCCTCGTCCCATTCGGGCAAGTGCTCTATCTCGGTCCAACGCGGATTTTCTTCTGCGGATTTTTTCTTTTCTTCGTCAGCCATTTGAAAATAACCGGATTAAGTTATTATATCGGGCGATATTGCCACCAACGATTGGGGTCCCAAGGGTCGGTCAGATAAAGGAACCCGTGGTCGAAATCGTAGAAATATTCTGCAGGTTCGGCACCGAAAGCATAATCCCAGTCGATAACAATCGACCTGCGGTCGGTAGTCCACCAGCGATAGGGGAATGTTGTCCAAACGCCAAATTCATCGAATGCTTCCATATACCCCGTGCGGTCGGCATAGTTGACGTAGATGTGTTCGTCGGCCTTGGGAATCGGGTAGCCTTGGAAAGAAATACATTCCCAAGCGCCTACGAGTTGGTTGTCGTAGAAATACTCGTCGCAGGATTGTAGCGACATTACGGCGACAAGGGCAGTCGCAAGGTAGAAAAATTTCAAATGTTTCATATCTGCAGTTATTTTAAGCCGTGATTAGAACGCCACAAAACGCCCGCCCACGACGGTTATTATTCGTATTATCCGACAAATTTACAAATTTTAGACCGCCTTGCAAAGAGTTTGTTTAATTTTGTGCCAATTTTTTGTCGTGAAGGCCTTTCGTGCACGGCTTTGCCGTCGGGATTTGCTAAGGTGAAAATAATTGCGTAAATTTGCAAAATCAATAATAAACGACAGAAATTATGAAACTTTTGAAGATTTTTATAGTCGCAATATTTGTCGCAATCGCTTTACCGACTTTGGTGTCGTGTGGCGGTGACGAGCCCGACGGAGGCAATAAAGAGACCACTATCGACAAGGATAATCCTTACACGAAAGTGCCTCAATCTATTGATAACGGTGACGAGTAACGTTTTTCGTTTTTAATGAGAAAGATATCGATGTTAAAGATGTTTGTACTCTCGGCTGCTGTTGTGCCGGCCGCTGCGGCGATTTACGCGTCTATCCCGAAGTCGCTCGAAAAACTTAATGCCGTAGCCGACGGAGTTGAACTTGCCAAAGTGCCGTCAAATGCTCCGCGTATAGGCATCTCGACCAATTCCGTCACCGACCTTTCCTCGAAAATCTCTCGCAGTTACTTTGAGGCGATTGTCCGTGCAGGAGGTGTGCCTGTGGTTATTCCCGCAACGACCGACCGCAATCTGCTTTCCGCCATTGTCGATGACATCGACGGACTTTTGTTGACGGGCGGCGGCGACGTTGACCCTTCATTCTTCGGCCAAAAGCCCATTCCCCAACTTGGAGAAGTCAC
>JAFZPB010000281.1 GCA_017552595.1 Muribaculaceae bacterium | reverse complement strand
CAACGACGGCATTGAACTTTTGATTCACGTCGGTATGGACACAGTCAAGATGAACGGCGAAGGTTTCACGCCGAAGGCGGAGGCTGGCGACAAAATTAAACGCGGTCAGCTCTTGCTTGAATTCAGCCCCGAAGCTATTAAAAAAGCGGGCTATGAAACCACGACGCCGGTTGTCGTTACGAATCATGCAGATTTCGGCGACATCACGGTTGAGCTCGACGGACAATCCATTACGGCTAAGGCTCCCGCTGAAGAGGCAGCCTCTGCCGGGCCCGTTGAAGATGACGATGTCATTAAGTCGTTTGCGAACTTGCCCGATGCTGAACGCGTTGCGAAGTCGATTATGCACTACGTCGGCGGTCCGGATAACGTCCGCACGGCTGAGCACTGTGCGACGCGTCTTCGTTTAATCGTCAATGACAAGTCGAAGATTCAAGAGAAAAAGATTGAGAATATCGACGGCGTCAAAGGACAATTCTTCGCGGCTCAGCAGTATCAAATTATCTGCGGCACAGGTTTTGTCGACAAGGTTACTGAAGAATTTATCAAGCTTAAACCGTCACTGGCGGGCGGCGGCGGTAAGGAAGCCGCTTATGCCGAGATGAGCTTAATGCAGAAAATTTCGCGTACATTGGGCGACGTTTTCGTTCCGATTATCCCCGTCTTGGTTGCAACCGGTCTTTTCATGGGTGCTCGTGGCGCGATACTTTCTCTCGGCAGTGAGTGGGATCCCAACTTCTTATTGATGACTCAAGTTTTGACTGATACGGCGTTTGCATTCTTGCCCGCGTTGGTCTGCTGGTCGACGATGAATAAATTCGGCGGCACGGCTGTTATTGGTATCGTTTTAGGTTTAATGCTCGTCTTCCCCGGCTTGCCGAATGCTTACGTAGTTGGTGGCGCGGCAGGTGAAATTGCCGAGAAAGGTCTCGATTGGGTTCAAGCGTCGGCTCTGCCCGAATATGCAGGCAAAACTCCTATTCCGCTCGATTTGGGCTTTGTAACTATCCCGCTCGTCGGCTATCAAGGTTCGGTTCTTCCTGCACTCGTTCTTGGTATCTTCGCGGCTAAACTCCAGCAATGGTTGAAAACTTTTATCCCCGATATGATTGACTTGATTGTTACTCCGTTCCTCACGCTTACCATTTCTATGGCTCTCGGTTTCTTGGTAGTCGGTCCGATTATGCACGGTTTGGAATCTATCGTCTTCGGTGCGGTTCAAAACTTTTTGACGATTCCGATTGTCGGCGGTCTGATTATCGGCGGTTTGCAACAGGTTATCGTTATCTTCGGTGTCCACCACGTCTTCAGCGCGTTGGAAATTTATCTCCTCTCGACTCAAGGCTCCGACCCCTTCAACGCGATTATCACTTGCGCGACGATTGCTCAAGGTGGTGCGGCATTGGCAGTTTCCCTCAAAACTCAAGACCCGCGTAAACGTGCTCTTTACATTTCCTCGACTGTTCCCGCGTTCTTGGGAATTACCGAACCTGCTATCTTCGGTATCAACCTCCGTCTTATGAAACCGTTTATCTATGGCTGCTGCGGCGGTGCTATCGGCGGCGCAATTTCCAGCTTCTTGGGACTTGCCGGTACCGGTATGGGCATTACGGTTCTTCCCGGTATGCTCCTTTACATGAACGGTCAAATTCTCCAATACATAATCGTCAACTTAATCGCCTTTGCCGGCGGTTTCGGCTTAACTTACATGCTTTATAAGCACGACGAATAAATTTTTCTCGCGACTCCATTTTGGAAATGTGCCGCGCTCGTTTGTTAAAAAATTTCATGCGGGCGCGGCTCTTTTTAGATATTTGTTCTGTTTAATCTGAAGGAGGAATTTTTATGGCAAAAAAATCCGGCGAGAACTTGGAAGAAATCAAGGTTCGATTCAACAAGCAGGCTGTCGACGCTCGCGTTCGTGAGGAAATGGCGGCAAAAAAACGTTGGCATAACAAGTTTCACATCGACGCCCCGTATTCCTTGATAAGCGACCCCAACGGGCTTTGCAACTGCAACGGCACATACCACATTTTCTGTCAGTGGAATCCAACTCCGATAAATCAGAACTGGCACAAGAATAAATCTTGGATGCACACCGCGACGAAGGATTTCATCAACTACACCATGCCCGAACTTTCGCTTTGGCCCAGAGACATTCACGATAAAGACGGTTGCCACAGCGGTTGCGGTTTCGTCGAAGACGGCAAAGTTCGCGTTTTCTATACCGCCAACTCTCGCGACGAAGATTATAAACGTACAGTTGCGCAACGTTTCGGCACCATGCAGGAAGACGGCTCTATCACATTGGACGAAATTCAAGTTTACGGCAACCCCGAAGGTTACACCGCGCACTTCAGAGATCCTAATTTCTTCTATCGCAACGGCGTCCGTTATTTCGCAATGGCGGCACAGCGCATGAGCGATTATCCTGCAAAGAGTTCGCGTCCGACCAATGGCGCAGTCCTCATCTATAAGGAAAAACCCGAAGGCGGCTGGGAACTTCTCGGCGAAGTCAAGACCGATTATTACGATTTCGGTTACATGTGGGAATGCCCGAACCTCCTCCAATTTGAGGATATGGACGTTCTTATTGTCTGCCCGCAAGGCGTTCATCATGAAGAATTGAAATATCAAAATCACTGCCTCGCCGGCTACTTTATCGGACATTTCTCCGTTGACAGCCTCGATATGATTCACGGCAAATTCCATGAACTCGACAAGGGCTTTGATTTCTATTCTCCGCAAGTCATTGCCAACGAAGCTCGCCACATTATGATTGGCTGGATTGGTATGCCCGACCTCACCGACACGGTTGAATCCGCAAGAGACGGTTGGCTTTATTCCTTGACTATGCCGCGTGAACTCACGATTCATCAAGGCAAAGTTCGCAGTCAGCCCGTCAAAGAAATGGAAGCACTTCGCGGCGAACGTACAGATATTGACGTTTCTAACGCGCAAGGCACTCCCGTTCAACTGCCCAGAGGCTCCGAGTCGATTATCAACCTTACTTTCGGCGAAGCTCGTCAGGTCGAAATCTCCGTTAATTGGGGCAAAGAAAAATTCGTCATGCAATACGACCGCAACACCCAAATTATTACTCTCGACCGCAACGGCATGAATCTCGGCGGTAAAGGCATTCGTCCGTTCAGTGACGGCAAGAACACCGACGTTAATATCGGCACTCGCAAATTTAAGCTCTTTACTAACCTCGAACTTAACTTCCGTCTTTTCGTCGATGAGTCCGTTATCGAGCTCTTCCTCCAAGACGGCGAAGAAGCTTGCAGTCTCCTTATTTATCCCGAAGAAGACGTTGCTCCCGTGCTTGAATTCAAAGCTGATAAACCTATCGGTAGGATTTCCGGCAAAGTTTGGCAACTCGGCGAATTCACTTACAAATAAAATCCGGCTCGTATAAATTTCTTTCCCCTTGCAATTTCGCAAGGGGATTTTTTATATTATAATGATAAAAAAGGAGGCGTTTATATGGGCGAATGGACTTTGAGCAACTTTTTGGGGATTTTATTTCTGTTAATGATAATGCAAGTTATAGGAACGCATTTGCAAGGTAATCAGTACAGAAAAAGCGTCAGTAAACTCCACAAGCTCGGAAATGTGGGCATCGGAGCTGAGCGGAATAAAATTGCGGGCGGAAATATAGTTATAATCGCTTGCAAATCCGACGGAACCATTACGGGCGGCGAGGAAATGAGAGGGCTGACTATTTTCACCACTTTTAAGGAGATTGAGGGCATTATCGGCAAAAATATCTGCGAT
>JAFZPB010000280.1 GCA_017552595.1 Muribaculaceae bacterium | reverse complement strand
TGGTTGTGCCTATCGCATCTGTGCGCCGTATGCTCGACTATGAGGGCGAAGCGTCGGCAATCGGTGCGAAAATCGCCGCAAACAACGACGAAACGGCCGTAATTACTGCACTCGCATCGCGCCTCGGACCCGACTACGTTGTCAACAACCGTCTTCAGCAACATTCCGACTCGTTCCGAATGATTGAGGTTGAAAAGTGGATTACTTTCCTTTTGCTCGCGTTTATTCTCGTTATAGCCTCGTTCAACGTGATTTCCACGCTTTCGATGATTGTCGTGGAGAAAGACCCCAACATACACACAATGAAGGCTCTCGGAGCGTCACGCCGTCAGATTTCGCGGATATTCTTCATTGAAGGGTGGATTATTTCCGCCGCAGGGGGCGTATTGGGCATTATTTTCGGACTTGTGTTGTGTCTCCTTCAAGAGCATTACGGTCTGCTTAAACTTTCTGGCGACGCGTCAATGATGACTGTCGACGCCTATCCCGTGGTGGTTAAGGCAATCGACATCATCGCTATATTGCTGCTAACAATAGTAATCGGTTGGGTTACTTCCTACGTAACGTCGCTCTTCACCCGAAGACGATATTAACCTTTCTTGCGTTTATCTCCCATTCGTGACGTGATGTGGAAACATCCGTTGCGTTTTTCCAGTTTGATATAAATCTTCTTCTCGCGCTGCATATCGGCAAGCACTTCGGCAAGAAGTGCGTGCAAGTCATCTACCGTGCGGTTTACATCATCGACATTGTCGCAGACGAAGCGCGTTGTGGATATGTCGAAAGTGGTGGCGAACTGGTGAGTTGAAGAATCTACAGCATTGCGGTTGACGCGGCGCAAACGCTGAACCGAAGATTTAGTCCTCAGCACGGATGTGACTTTTATGCGATAACTGCCGCCGCCGCGCGCCTGCAACGAGTCGTTGAAGCGACTGCCGATTTCATGCAGACATTCCGCCGCAGATGGAATCAGATATGGTACTGAGTGGTGGAGTTCCTGAACGTAGAAGTCGCGACATGAAACCACCTTGACGAGAGGGCGACGCACATTCCATGCGTCGGCATTCGACACAATCGGCTCAATGCCTTGTCGCTCTGCCACTGGATAGTGTACATGGTTGGAATCATTGAAAAGTTCGCGCAGGTCACCGAGATAGCGAGTGCGTAGTTTAACGCAGTTTCCTGGGAGAGAGTCGGCCACATTGTTCCACGGATTGACGGTGTCGGCATCGGTAATGACCGGCATCGGCATGGAATTGTCAACGAGAAGTTCGTCAGAAGCGAAAGCCTCGTCAACATCATCTGCCGAGTGGTCGGATTCGCCGCCACAGGCGGCCATCATCGCCACCGCGACAGCGACAGCCGTCAGAGAAAAACCATTCTTTATTCTCATTCGTAGCCTATGGTTTGGACAAGGAGGATTTTTTCGTTTTCGGGAAGGTTGAGAAGTTTGGGCAGGTCGGGCGGAACCATACCGCGCACGACGGTATTGATGCCTTCACTGGCACACCATAAGTAGATGTTCTGCATCACTCCGCCAGCATCATTATTGGCGAAACGTTCCATCGGCATTTTGGTGGTGTCGTAAGCGATGGCGATATTGAGGGGACACGTCTTTGCAAAATCCTGCATTGAACTGGCGGGATTGAGGTTTTCGGTGCTCACTTGAATGAGACGGTTGGCACGGTTGTCATAGCGATATGCACCATCGGGACGAAGCACGTAGAGGATAATTTCCTGCGAATTGCGAGCCGTGGGGATTGTCAGTTTGTCGGGACGGTTGAAACCGTCGGCAGCCCAAAGGAGGTTGGAAAGTTGTTGGAGCGTCAATTGTTTGTCGGCAGAGAATTTGCGGTCGGTTTTGCGCTTTGAGAGGGCTTCCATAAGAGGCATGCCACCGGATGTTTGAGGCGCAGGCAGGTCAATGTCGGCGGCGAAAAGCGATGCAGCCGTAGCGATTGTCATAACGACAGAAAAAACTTTTTTCATATAGTTTATTATTTAATTTTCGATTATTTAATTATGCATTATTTCTTGTTGTCGATTTCGCGGAGGAGTTCTTCGACGGCGGTGCGGAGTTGGGTGTCCTCGCCTTTTACGATAGTTTCGGGCGCGTTAGCCACTTTTATGTCGGGTTCGAGTTGTGAGTTTTCAAGATACGAACCGTCGGGCAGACGATAGCCGATGACCGGGATTCCGAAAACGAGCGTCGGGTCTTGAAGCGTTTCCCAACTGACGGAAGTCATAGTGCCAGGAACGGGCATGCCCACAAGCCGACCGATGCCAGTGTGCTTGTAAACCCATGGCGAACCGTGTGCGTTGGAATAATTGGCTTCGCATTGCACCATAATCGAGGGCTTGTTCCAACGGCGTGACGGCATGTCGCACACGCGACGGCCACGAACTACCTGTTCGAAGTATTTCTTGCCAGAGAAGAGGATTTCGAGGTCCTCGTGGAGTCGGCCGCCGCCGTTCCAACGAGTGTCGATAACAATGCCTTCGCGGTCGTTGTATTTGCCGAGAATATCGGCGTAGATTTCGCGATAAGAAGCGTCGTTCATCGAGGAGATATAGACGTAGCCGAGACGGCCTTTCGACCAGCGGTCGACGTCGGCGGCACGTTGTTTCACCCAACGGGCTTCGAGCAACGTTTTAAACTGGGTGGAGGTGATTGGCGTCACCACTTCTTCTATTTTTGCGCCCGACGCGTCGCGGAACGTAACGAGAGTTTTCTTCTTGGCAAGGTCGGCCATCAATGCGGCGAAGTCGGTATTTTCGTCAATTTCTACACCGTTGATTTTCTCGATTATGCAACCTGCCGTCATCTTTGAAGGCTTCTTGTTGAACGGGCCTTTTTCAACGACTTCGCTAACTTTCAGGCCTTTGCCCTCATAATTCCAATCATAAAGCAGCCCGAGGCTTGCCGTCACTGCCGTCGATAGGCGCGGACGATAACGCCCGCCGGTATGGCTCACGTTAAGTTCTCCGAGCCATTCGCTGAGGAGATTGGCAAAGTCGTAGTTGTTGTTGATGTGCGGAAGGAAACGGCGGTAAGCCTTCGTCATAGCGTCCCAATCCACTCCGTGCATCTTTTCGGTGTAGAAGCGCTTTTTCTCCTGTTTATAAACGTGGTCGAACATATATTCACGTTCGGCGCCACGGTCGATTTGCAGTGTTGCCGACGGAGTGATTGGCGTCAATTTGTCGTTGACGAGTTTTTGGAATGTCGCGCCAAGGACGAACATCGTTTTGCCATCCTTGCTCATCTGAATATTGCCGCCGCCTTTGACCTTCGTCACCTGTTTGTCGTCGCGCTTGCGGAGTCCAAGTTTGCGGAGTTCGGCTTGTCCGTCGAAGTTGGCGATATAATAGAGCGTTTCACCGTCTTTTGTCAACAAAGCCCCTGAGAGTGACGAAGAGTAAGGCGTCAGGCGCACGACGCGGTCGGTGATGCCGTCGAGTTCGACAACGATATCTTTAGCCTTTTCTTCTTTCTTTTCAGCCTTTTTGTCGTCTTTCTTCTCATCTTTCTTGTCGGTCTTTTTCTTGTCGGCTTCGGCCTTCTTCTCTTCATCGGCCCTCATCTTCTCGAGTTCTTTTTGAAGTTCGAGGTCCTCTTTCGAGAGAAGGTATTTGTCGTAGGCTTCTTGGTTGACGAAACATAGCATAACGTCCTCAAGCGAGCCCCACGAAGCGTGACTGCGCATACCGTAACGGTCGGTGCCGAAGAGAATAGCGTTACCGTCCATCACCCAACAGCCACCCTGGCAGAAGTAGCCCGAAGCGGTGATTGGCGTCACCTTACCGCCTTCCGACGGAACGATTGCCACATCGGTGTAGGGGTCGCGATGGTTTGCCGACACATCGAGCACAAACCATTTGCCGTCGGGACTCCATTCATAGTTGAAGCTGCCGGCCGTGGAATACCATTGCGAGCCGTCGGTGACTTGGTGGGCTTTGCGGTTCTTAGTGTCGAACACCATCAACTTGGTGCGGTCCTCTATGAAGGCGAGTTTTTTGCCGTCGGGAGAGAAACTTGGGGCAGTGCGTTCGATTTCTTCGTCGGCCAAAATCGACTCCTCTTCTATTAAAGTAGCGTTGGGGAAATTAAGGTCCTCCTTACGCGGAAGTTTGGCGATAAATAATTTCCAATTGCCGCCACGCTCCGAAGCGTAAGCGAGCGAACGGTTGTCGGCACCCCACGACAGCCATCTTTCGGCTTCGGGAGTGGATGTGATTTGCTTTGTGGTGCCGTATTCCACCGAAGTGACGAACACGTCGCCGCGTGCGATGAATGCGATTTGCTTGCCGTCGGGCGACACGACTGCGTTAGAGCCGCCGCGAACTGTCGCGACCTGGATAGTGTTTTCGTCATCTTCTATGACATCGATGTTCACCTTTTTAGGTTTGCCGCCTTTGGCGAGAGTGTAGATTTCACCGTCGTAGGCAAAGCAAAGTCGGTCGTTCTTATCGGCTGACAGGAAGCGGCATGGGTGGGTTTTGAACGACGTCAAGGATTTGACGGTCGCCGGAGAGTTGATATTAAAAGAATAGACGTTGAACGAACCGCCGTTACGCTCCGAAAGGAAATAGACAGTTGAGCCGTCGGTGGAGATTACGGGGTTGCGGTCTTCACCGCCGCGCTGAGTCAGGTTGGTGTGCTTGCCTGTCAGGGCATCG
>JAFZPB010000279.1 GCA_017552595.1 Muribaculaceae bacterium | reverse complement strand
TTTAGATTTAGATATATTATCAAGAATTAGGAAACCTTATGCTTTGAAAGATATACCTGCAGGTAACTTATTTGTAATTAAATCAGCAACGCCGAGTTATGATAAATTGGATTTAATGCCGATTGAAGCTGGCCAAGATAGTTATGATTATATAACAAGGACTTCTGAAAATCATGGAATTTGCGATGTAACATCATTTATTTCTAATAATGGGAAGCAAGAAGCTGGGACTTTCAGCCTTGGCCTAATGCAAATGATTTTCTTTTTAAGAAAACGAGAATGGTATGCAGGACAATTTGTTAAAGTTGTTTCATGCAAAGACGATGTTAGTTACAATGCAAAAATTTATTTGCAAACAATACTTAATGGATTGACAACAAAACTTTTATCTGTTCTTGTGCGTGATGTCGAAAAGACTTTTAAAGCGACTAATCTACGTCTGCCTGTGAAAGAAAATGGTAATGTAGACTATGACTGGATGGAAGAGTATGTAAATATGGGTCGTTACATGATAATAAACGAATTAAAAAATAGTGGTTTGTTAATCTGATTATTAAAAAAATAAATAACCTCGGCTTCGGTCGAGGTTTTTTTGTGTCTTTTATTGTTCGTGTGCTTCACGATACCTTTGCCGTGAGATTTTTAATCACGGCAAAAGTTTTTTATTATGTTTCAAAGTAAGAAAGAATTGGTTAAGCAGGTCAACTGGGCGTTGCGTGTTTATCATCCGCTTGGGGTAATACAAGTGAGTGATGCGAGCGCGAAATGGACTCCCGAGGGTTACGAAATCCGTTTTGATGGCGGCAGTGCCATGATAGCGCATTTTGCGGGTCGCATAGTTGCGATAGCATGGCAGAGCATGGGCGATGTGGCGCGTTACCAGTTTGCCAAAGACTGCGACGAGTTGTTGCACCGCGACGTAAAGGAGTTGGGGCATTTCGACATCGTTCCATCTTTTTTCAAAATCGTTCCAAAAATGGAGCCAAAACACTAATTTTTATGAGTCAACTTTTCTCAGACAAGACTAAAAAAGAAGACACACAACGAGAAAAGTCACACTTCGGATTACACTGGGTCGAGGCGGGTGATTTGGCGGAGGATTTCGAGGGCTTGGTCGGCTCGGGCAACGTCGGAAATCACGATTGAATTGCGGGCCTGATAGTCGCGTATGCGACAACGCAACGGGTTGGATTTAACATAGTTGAGGATTCGGCCAAACATGGGCGACTGATAGTAGGCGGCGTTCTCTTCGCCGACGAAGTAGAGGTAGATGTTGCCCTGCTTAAGGTTGACTTTTTCGATTCCTAATTTGCGTGCTAAAGCGCGGATGCGGGGAATGCAAAGCAGTTGCGCCGTCGGTTCGGGTATAGGCCCGAAGCGGTCGACAAGTTGCCGCTCGAATTCGACGAGTTCGTCTTCGCGTTCGACGGAGTCGAGGCGTTTGTATAGTGAAATGCGTTCGCTTTCCTGTTCGACGTAGTCGGAAGGAATGAGGATGGGCATGTCGCTTTCGATGGAGCAGTCGGCAACGAAGTCTTGCTGGTCGGGGTCGATTTCGGTCTGCAGTTCGGGGAATTCTTCAGTGCGCAGTTCGATGACGGCTTCTTTGAGAATACGCTGATAAGCCTCGTAGCCGAGGTCGGCGATAAATCCCGACTGCTCGGCGCCGAGCAGGTTTCCGGCTCCGCGTATGTCGAGGTCCTGCATGGCGATATGTATGCCGCTGCCGAGGTCGGAAAAACTTTCAATGGCCTGCAGGCGACGGCGTGCTATTGGCGAAAGAGGATAGCCATGCGGCACCATCAAATAGCAGAAGGCTTTTCGAGAACTACGACCCACGCGTCCACGAAGTTGGTGGAGTTCGGAGAGTCCGAAGTGCTGTGCGTTGTTGATAATCATCGTGTTGACGTTTGGCATATCAAGGCCCGATTCGATGATGGTCGTGGCGAGCATGACATCATAGTCGTGATTGGTGAATCCTATGATTATATTTTCGAGTTGGTCAGGGGGCATCTGGCCGTGAGCCACGACGGTGCGCGCGTCGGGGACGAGTCGGCGCACCATATTTTCGAGGTTGTAAAGTCCTTCGATTCTGGGGTTGACGATGAACACTTGCCCGTTGCGCGAGAGTTCGAAGTTGACGGCTTCAGCCACGATATCGTCGGAGAGCGTGTCGATAGAAGTAACGATTGGATAGCGGTTAGCCGGAGGGGTGGAGATGACCGAAAGGTCGCGGGCTCCCATAAGCGAGAATTGGAGCGTGCGCGGGATGGGTGTCGCCGTCATCGTCAGAGTGTCGACATTGGTTTTCAGTTGCTTGAGTTTGTCCTTAACTGCCACACCGAATTTCTGCTCTTCATCTACCACGAGCAACCCGAGGTCATGAAAACGCACGTTTTTGCCGATGAGTTTATGGGTGCCGATGATGATGTCGATTTTGCCTTCTGCGAGGTCGGCGAGGATTTGCTTCACATCCTTGGCGGAACGAGCACGCGAGAAATATTCAACGCGTACGGGGAAGTCGCGAAGGCGTTCGGAGAAGGTGACGAAATGTTGGTAAGCGAGGACAGTAGTCGGCACGAGCACGGCCGTCTGCTTGTTGTCGGCGGCGGCTTTGAAGGCTGCACGGACGGCGATTTCTGTTTTGCCGAAACCGACATCGCCGCAAATCAGGCGGTCCATTGGTTTGGAACTCTCCATATCGGATTTTACGGCGGCTGTCGTTGTGATTTGGTCGGGGGTGTCTTCGTAGATAAACGAGGCTTCGAGTTCGTGCTGCAAATATGAATCGGGCGAGAAGGCAAAGCCTTTTTCTTCGAGGCGTGCGGCATATAGGCGAATGAGGTCGCGGGCGATATCCTTTAGTTTCGACTTTGCGCGGTCCTTGATGCGATTCCATGCGCCGGTTCCGAGGCGGCTAATTCGCGGCGGTTCGCCCTCTTTACCGCGATATTTCGACAGTTTGTGGAGCGAGTGGATACTCACCAAGATTATGTCTTCGTTTTGGTAGATGAGTTTAATCATCTCCTGGGTGTTGCCGTTGACGGTTTGGCGGATAAGTCCGGCGAAACGCCCGATGCCGTGGTCGACGTGGACAATGTAATCGCCCACTTCGATTTGGTTCAACTCTTTGAGCGACAACGCCACTTTTCCAGAGCGCACACGGTCGCTGCGCAGGCTGTATTTGTGGAATCGGTCGAAAATCTGGTGGTCGGTGAGGAAGCAACGACGGGCGACGTGGTCGACAAAACCTTCGTGAATGGTGGCGTCAACGGGCGTGAAGTCGATGTTGTCACCGCGGTCGGCAAAGATTATGCGGAGCCGTTCAATTTGTTTTTGGCTGTCGCTGAGGATATAAATCGAATATCCTTCAGCGATGAGACGATGGAAATCTCCGCTAATAAGTTCGAAATTCTTGTGATAAATCACCTGCGGCGAGCAGTTGAAATCAACGGCGTCGGCATTACCGTTGACGGGCGCCGAAGAGAATGTGATGGGGTGGAGCGATTCGTACGCCTTTGCGAAACGGCGGGCGTCAACCACGCGCTTCATCGAGTCGGCGTCACCTTCGTCCGCCACGAGAGCCGAGGCGGAAAAGTCGGTCGAAGCGATTTCTTCAACACGACTAACCGTGTCGGCTGAGTCGCGCACCATTACGACGGTCTGCTCACCCACGAATTCAAGCAGCGAGCAATCGGCGGAGTCGTCGTCGATATGGGGCGTGACGGAAATAGACGTCAGTTTTTCGTCGGAGAGTTGGGTTTCAATGTTGAAAGTGCGGATTGATTCGATGTCGTCACCGAAAAAGTCGAGACGGTAGGGCTTTTCGTTTGAGAATCCGAACACGTCGAGAATCGAACCCCTGACGGCGAACTGCCCTGGCTCGTAAACGTAATCCACGCGATTAAAGCCGTTGTCGAAAAGCCACTGGATTGTTGCGGTCAAGTCCACCGACTGGTCGATGTTGAGCGACAGTGTTTTGTCGGCGATAACCGACGGTTCTGCAACTTTTTCGGCGAGGGCTTCGGGATAGGTTACTACGCACTGCAGGTCTTTATTGGTATGCCACTGACGGAGCACTTCCGTGCGGAGGATTTCCGACGCTGGGTCGGCTTGGCCGTATTTTATAGAGCGCCGGAAGCCCGACGGGAATATCAGCACTCGCTTTTCGCCGAGAATTTTACTGATGTCGTTATAAATATAGCCGGCATCGTCAAGGTCGGTGGCGATAATGAGCAACGGTCCTGATTTCTGACGGCCCATTGACGAAAAAAGGGCTGCGGGAGCGGAGCCTGCAAGACCGCCGAGAAGTGTAGAGCGCTCGGCACGGTTCACCACAACGCTCCCTACGGCTTTTCGCCGGGCGTCGGTGATAAACAGGGGGATGATGTCCGTCAGGTCCATCTGCCTATTTCTTTGGGCTCAGAATCTCGCGGTATTTTTCTTTATCGACGAGGATTTCAACCGCCTTGGCTTTGTCTTCGTCGCTTTTCAGTTGTTCGATAATCTGGCCGCGGTCATAGTAGTAGCGACTGGCGATTTCCTCGGCGAGAAAATTGCTGATATCCTCTCGGTTGAAATCGAGGTCGCGGTTGAGGTCGTGGCGAAGCATAGTCGAGAGTTCGTCGAGACGAGCGCTGACGGAATCGTTCATATAGCCCTCGCTCTTAACGGCGTCTTTCAAAGCGACCATCCACTTCTCCATCGGCTTGTCGTATTCGATTTTATCAGGGTCGATGAACGCCTTGAATTCGTTGTAGATTTCGTCGGTGATGACAAATTCTTCGGCAGGGGGAATCGTGGCGTGTTCGGCGCGGTATTTATTTGCGAAATCGAAAGTCCAGAATTGTGTTGCGATGTTGTAAATGAGACGGTTGACGTCGGGAAGTTTGACTTCGATGTCGGGGGTGATGCCGCCACCGTCACGCACTTCGCGCCCGCCGATGGTCTTGAACGCCGTAGTCAGGCTGTCGGGCATGCGTGCCACGCTGCCGTCTTCGTTACGACGAGAATAGTCGATGGCTTGGATAAGACGACCGCTGGGAATGTAATACTTGGCGATTGTCACTTTAAGAAGGTCGCCGTAGGGCAGTTCGACGGTGGATTGCACGAGCCCTTTGCCGTAGGAGCGCCGACCGATAACCACCGCGCGGTCAAGGTCCTGCAGGGCTCCGGCGGTGATTTCTGAAGCCGAAGCAGAAGAACCGTTAATCAAAACGGCAAGGCGAATCGAAGTATCTACAGGTGCGAGTGTGGTGCGGAACGATTTTTCAGAGAGATGATTTTTGCCCTTCGTTTGAAGCACAAGGGTGTTTTTATCCACAAACAGGCCCACAATCTTCACGGCAGCGTCGAGCAGACCGCCGCCATTGTCGCGCAGGTCGAGAATAAGCGACGTTATGTTGTCAGTTTTTTTCATGTCGAGCAAGGCCGACCGCACTTCGTTGTAACTCTTGTCGGTGAAACCCGTAAGTTTGATGTAACCTACGCCGGGAGCGACAATGCCGTAATAGGGCACCGAAGGACGCAGGATTTTCTCGCGCATAAAATTGAATGTCAACAGAGAATCGGCGACGTATGGCCGCTTCACAGTCACCTTGACCGGTGTTCCCGACTGGCCGCGGAGCAGTTCGCTCACCTCGTTGCTTTGTCGTCCGAGAACAGTGTCATTGTCAACCGTGATAATCAAATCGCCCGGGCGAATGCCGGCTTTGGCGGCAGGCGAACCCTCGAACGGTTCGGAAAAATATACGTTGCCGTTGCGCTGCATGATGGTCGACCCCACTCCGCCATATTCTCCCGTCGCAACCGAACGGAATTCCTCTTGGTCCTCTTTGGGAATATATTCGCAGTAGGGGTCGAGTTGGTCGAGCATATAATCCACGGCATTGCGGATGGCCTTTCGCGAGTCGACCGAATCCACATAGTTAATCTGCAGAGCCTTGTATATTGCAGTGAAAATATCGATATTTTTCACTATGTCGGCCTTCGGGGTTGTCGAAGCCGTAGCCGCTGTGATATGTGTTGGTGCTATCATCGCCACGGCCAAAGTCGTGGCTAAAAAAATGCGGCGAAACAGTTGTTTATTCATCTTCGTAGGGTGTTTCATCAAATATTCCGCTAAATTACGCAATATTTCTTGTTTTTCCCCACTCAATCCCCAAAAAAAGCAAAATAAATGGAAAGATTTTTTGTTTTTCAAAAACAACCTTGCAGTCGCTCAAATGGCGAATAATCATGTAAAGTCTAAACAGAAACGCAACGATTTGTCTTCCGGTGTGGGATAAAAAGATGAAAAACACACCGGGGGAGCGCCAAGCGGCAAGGGGGCGAGCAGCCCCCGACGAGCGTTCAGGGCAAAATGCGACACGAAAAAAG
>JAFZPB010000278.1 GCA_017552595.1 Muribaculaceae bacterium | reverse complement strand
CAGGGAGAAGTCGAGGAGTTTTCGCTCCCAAATCATCTGCTTAGTGGTTGGCTCGCCGGTGGAGTCGAGGCGCAAGTCGTAGTGGTTAAGATTGTTGATTTCGGCGGTGTCGTTGGTGTGGTCGATACCTTCGTTCACAACCACCCATGCCCCGTCTTTCATCACTCGCTGAGGAATCGGCTTGATGCCACCGAGCCGGCAGCGGTGAACGTCGATGAAGCAGCAGAATTCGCTTTCGTTGCGTAGTTTCTTCATCGCTGTTTCGACGGTGCTTTCGAATGGGTAGTATTCCGACATGGCGATGGCGGTGGATTCCATCACTACGAGGTTGTTGTTTCCGTCGGCGATTTCGCGTAGGAGATAATTGGGGTCGTCGCCTACCATTTGGGCTGGCACGGTGGGGGTAAGCCAAGCACCCACGGTGGCGTGACCTTTGAAAATCAGTAGGACAGGGTAGATGCCCGCATCTTCAAGACAGGAAGCCATCAATAGACTGGTGTCGAGGCAGGTGGCCACTTTTTCCGTTAGCACTTTGTCGGCGGTGCGCACTCGTTGCCCCGTCTTTTCGAAACTTGCGGGAGGTGTGGAATAGACGATGCCTTCCGACCGTAAAGCCTCGTAGATGGCCGCCACTTGAGCGCGAACCCGGTTGCGGTTTTGTGTCTGATATTCGTCAATTGCGGAAGAGCCTGTCAATTGCTCCAGAAACTTCGCCGCCGTCACCTTAACTCTCGATAGAAGAGGGTGGTTAGGTATTACGAACGACGCCAAAAGTTCGGGCATGATGTCGATTCCCGCCCATTCGTCGAAGGCAAGCAGACGGATGGGGTATTCCTTGTCGAAAAGCACTGTGTCGCCCGAATTCGCTGAGACGCGGAAAGTGGTGGTGACGGCCTCGGTGGTTTCGCAGAGGGCGTTGATGTCGGGCTCTATGGCAAGATTTTTCACCTGCATCGATTGACGGGCATTGAGATGCTCAACGATGCAGGACGACTCTTTGATGAGGAGCCCGCTTATTGTAATGTTAATGAGATTCAAGTCTTCGTCGCCGGTGTTTTCGATGACCAATGAATTCAAGGTCGAAAATCCATTGTTCATCATCGCATAGTTGACACTGGGAAGGTAGTCGATTCGTAGGTCAAATTTCTCGTTCATATTCTACATGTGGTTTATGTCGCAAATTTACAAAAAAGATTGCACTTCCGTCAAAATTATGTGCCTAAAATTTTGCGGCGAAAACTATAGAAGCCGCTTTCTATTGCCACATTTTTTGCGGTTTTATCGTAAATATTGAAAAAAATGTTTATTTTTGCGAAAAGAAATACATTATTATTTGATATTTAGTCAACAGCGTTTTCCGACAGATATGAAACATGGTATTTTTTATTGTTTAACGGCGGCTGTCGCTTTATTGACATTCTCGTCGTGCCATCATGACGAACCCAACCCCATCAAACCAGTTGAAGAACGTAGTATATTGATGGTGAATGGTATAGGACAGATGTGCGACTTCAGCGGCGAAGTCATCTCCGAACTTCCCGACTGCAAAGCGGTGTCGCAGATTATAGTTGACGGCAACGACTACTTCGTAGCCGGCTCGAGTACCAAAGACAAAGTGGGTTACTGGAAAAACGGCAAGTGGAACACACTCCACGTGGATTTTATCGACGACGTCGACCACCGCACTTTCGGCATTGGCAAATGGGAGTACTATATCTATCTGCTCGACCTTCCCAACGTGCTGAAAAACAGTGGCATTTTCGCGCTTAGAAACTCCGCTGATTTTCAGGCGGCCCGTCATGGCATCTCCGTGTCGGAGGGCGTCTGCCGTGTTGTCGGGTCGGATTTGTCAAAAGAACCTGTCCGCGCTAGGGTGCCGGTAATTTACAACGAATATAAAGGCGCGTATGTCTCTGAACGCTTGACTTTGCCCGACGGAGTATATGAAGGCGAAGCGATGGCGGTCCATGCCTTCGACCGCGACCATGTGGTAGTGGGCGGTTATGTCGGTAAAGAACCGGCGATTTGGATTGACGGCCAACTGCAAATTTTGCCGCGTCCTCATAATGTTTCCAACGGATCGAACGGAGTTCCTGACGGTTATGTTAATGCCGTTACGCGTGTTGACGGACACATTTGCGCCGCTGGTGCTGAGTTTTACGATGAAAATAACACGGTCGCCATTGCATGGCTTGACGGTGTGCCGCAACATCTCAAGGCAAACGATGACGAAACTTTTGTTAGTTCGGAAGTTGTGGACATTCAGACCTACGGCACCGACGTTTATATCCTCACCCACGAGTTCGATACGGTTGATAAAGGAGATTATGTCTCCGAAGTATTGTCGTCTGTGCTTTGGATGAACAATAAAGTGGTGGGAAAGGTTATGTATAAGGGTATAGTCAGTTTTGCAGTATATTGATTCTTTCCCACGTGACAGTTGAACAAGGATTGTAATAATGAGGTATATCTTAAGAGCCATCGTCATAACGGCATTTTTTGCGTTGCCTTTCTCCTCTATTGCGCAAATCACCCATATAAGCAAGGGCAGTGAGGATTTCGATGTGGATAGTATCGTCAAAGATTACGACAGTCGCCCATTCTTCGGCATCTATAAGGACAATTACTTCGCTGTCGGTACGGCTTTGAACCAGAAACCCAACGAGTATAACAGTGATGTGAAGTTTCAAATCAGTTTCCGTCAGCGACTTACAAAGTCGGTGCTGCCTTTTCATAGCCACCTTTTCCTGAGTTATTCTCAAAAGGCGATGTGGAACATCTTCGAGGAGTCGATGCCGTTCCACGACTTAAACTTCAACCCCGGCATCGGTTTGCAGAATTTGATTATTTCCAAAGGAAAACTCGTGGGAAATGCGCTTGTAATGGTCGAACATGAGTCGAACGGCCGCGACGGCGAGGCTTCGCGCAGTTGGAACAAGATTTCGTTCGGTGCTTCGGTTATCATCGACCCTCAACTTATGGTTTACGCCAAGACATGGATTCCCATCATCGACGGGCAGCAGAATAAAGACATTCTTAAGTACTGCGGCATATATCAGACTGGCCTGCAATTCCTTTCGACAAATAAGCGATGGGTTGCCGACGTGACTTTGGTCAAGCGTCAAGGATGGAATTTGAATTTCAACACGACTGTTAATGTCGGTTTCCGCATCCGTAAGAAGGACAACCAATTCATTATGCTTCACTTCTACGACGGCTACGGAGAAAACTTGCTCGACTACAACAAATACCACTGCCGTCTGCGTTTAGGTTTGCTAATCCGCCCCGCTTTCTTCAGCGACTTCTGATTTCTTCCGGAGTTCATTATAGAAAACAACATATGCAATCTTGAGATTACCAAGAAGGCGTTATGAGTGTGGCTTTTGACGTATAGAACTTGATAAACCGCAAATCATTCGCCATTTTTACGCTATTATTGGTCAAAAAGCCAACAAACTATTGTAAAAATAAATTTCCTTGCGTATATTTGCTGAAAAGAAAACACAATGGGCGCAATCATCGGCATATTATCGAGAATGTTCTCCGGCGCAGGGATAATCGTTGTTATATTACTGGGGGTGATTATCTGCGTGTTGGGCGATGTCCTCGAATTTGCGTTTTTCGCTTATGGCGCAATAATTTGGGGTATGATTATTCTTGCATTCCTACCTGTTGTAGCCATTTTGTTTGAACATTTAATTTATCCGTTTAGGTGGTTGAACAGTATTCTTCTAGGGACTGAAAAGCCCAAGTTCGATTTTCTTAGAATAGGAGCAAGAATGAGGCTTGATAGTTTGCGTAATTTCAAAAAGAAAAGCAAAAAAGAAAAACTCGCTGAATAGGCGAGTTTTTTTGTCTTTCGTGGTCATTGTTTCGCTATGTGTCTTTGCCGTATTTTATATAATTTATGGCAGATTACCTTTTTGTGTAGGTCGTGAGGCTGTGCGATTTAGGTGTCAGTCACCAATACATCAGCCACAAGCCACAGTATGCTATTTTTTTTGCAGATTTAAGGGGATATTCAAAAAAAATACTTAATTTTGTATTTGGTATAATGTGTGGTTTCTGATGTTTCTGGCTGAAAATATCGCATCAAATTCATTTAGTGGGTTGCATGTTTATGACAACTCGCTATGTGTTAGCGTGTTATTGCGTAAGGGTGATTTGCGGGAACTTAATCTTTCGACAGAATGAAGCATAACAGGTGTTGTTATATATTAGCGGCTGTCGCTTTTTTGGCATTCTCATCGTGTCATCACGATGAGCCTGTCAATCCCATCAAACCTTTTGACCAACGTACGGTACTTGTGCTCAGCAATTCCGGTCTTATCTACAACCAAGATGGAAGACTGGTCAAGGAACTTCCCGACTGCACATACGCCGCCGAGATTATAGCAGACGGCGATGACTATTTCGTTTCTGGCGTTCAGTCGAAGGATCGCATTGGCTATTGGAAAAACGGCAAATGGAACACGCTTCATGTCGATTTTATCGACGATGTTGACCATTGGACCTACGGCATCGGAAAATGGGATTATTATATATACTTGCTTGACATTCCTAACGTATTGAAAAACAGCGGTATTTTTCCATTGGAAGATTGTCACGACTTCCTCCCTGCCGACCATGGTCTGCGTGTGAGCCAAGGCAAATGTTATGTGATTGGTTATGGCTTTGATAATCAGGCTCAGCCCGCATACAAACCGGTGCTCTATACTAATTATAAGAAAGAATTTTTGCCCATGCCCCAAGGCGCCAAAACTGGTGAGTGTCACGCCATCTATGCCTACGACCGCGACCACACCGTCATAGGCGGCATAGTCGACCGTAAGCCCGCCGTATGGGTTGATAAGGAATGCCGAATTTATGAAGTCAGCAATCCCTCGATAAGTATCGAAGGCGACATCCCGCTTGGCCGTATCAATGCCATCACATTATGCAATGGACACATTTATGGAGCAGGTTGGGAACACAACGAGAATCATATGCTTGTGGCTACCGTGTGGGCCGATGGTGTCCCCTCCCATTATTTGTCGGGCGACAGCAATGTGGTCAGTTCAGAGGCGACAGAAATTTACAGTTATGGCGATGATGTGTATGTGCTCACAAGTGAGTATTACTCTGATTCAGATGATTGCATGACTTATTTGTGGATTAACGGAAAGATTGCGAAGTCGTATCCTGGTGTGAGGGCGACTGGTTTTACAGTACTATAACATTGATAACTTAATAACGATTATATAATGAAGGCGCTTAAAATTGGAATATTTATAGTTCTTGTGGGAGTGGTTTTTCCGGCAACGGCACAAATCACCCACATAGGCAAGGACACTCAAACGTTTAATGTCGATAGTATCATTCGCGACTTCGACAACCGTCCTTTCTTTGGAATTTACAAAGACAATTATTTTGCAATCGGTACGGCGTTGAACCAGAAGCCGAACGAGTATAACAGTGATGTGAAGTTTCAAATCAGTTTCCGTCAGCGATTAACCAAGTCGGTACTTCCTTTCCACAGTTATCTCTTCTTGTGCTATTCTCAGAAGGCGATGTGGAACATAGTTGAGGAGTCGCTCCCGTTCCACGACTTGAACTTCAACCCGGGCATCGGTGTGCAAGGTCCTATTTTCTATAGAAACAGGCTTGTGGGAAATGCCATGGTTATGCTCGAGCATGAATCGAACGGACGCGACGGCGAGGCTTCCCGCAGTTGGAACAAGGTGTCGTTTGCAGGTTCGGCATTTATCGACCGACACTTGATGGTGTTTGCCAAGACATGGATTCCCATCATCGACGGGCAGCAGAACAAGGACATCCTTAAGTATTGCGGCATTTATCAGGCCGGTCTGCAATTCCTTTCGAATAATAAGCGATGGGTTGCCGACGTTACTTTGGTCAAACGTCAAGGATGGAATCTTAATTTCAACACGATTCTGAATGTCGGGTTCCGCATTCGTGAGAAGGACACTCAGTTCATTATGCTTCACTTCTACGACGGCTACGGAGAGAACTTGCTCGACTACAACAAGTACCACTGCCGTCTGCGTTTAGGCTTGCTCATCCGCCCGGCCTTCTTCAGCGACTTCTAATTTTCGAAAGAGATAATGTCATTTATGAAACGTTACGTCTTGATATTGTTTGTGATGTGCTGGCTGCCGATGCTGTCATGGGGACAGGATTCGTTGCAGGTGGTGCAGCCGCAAGACGACGTGACAGTTCAGCCTGTCGATTCGGTCGAGAAATTGAACAGATTCCAGAAAATCAAGCGTAGTATTAAAAACAAACTTAATGCGCCTTACGACACCACCCGCGACAATCGATACTGGTGGCGTGCGATGAAGCACGGCAAGGTCGATTTCAACGACAGCACTATCCACTATCCCAAATTTGTGCGTTTTTGTTGGAATGCTTACAAGTGGGGCGACAAGGCTTTCAACTCCTACGACCCTGAATATGTGGTGAGCACCGGCAAGAATTGGAAATTCATCTTTAAGAGCGACAACTGGATTGATTCTTATTACGGGCATCCCGACAACGGCATCAATATGATTATGAACAGCAACTTGGTGTCGAACGTCGGTTTGTCGCTCTCGTTTATGGCTGTGAGTGTCGGCTATTCGGTGAGCGTCAGCAATCTGCTTAACGGCGGCAAGTTGTCAAATAAATTTGATTTCTCGTTTACATGCGCGCGTTTCGCCGCCGACTTTTATTTCTGGGAAAACAGCAACGAAATAAAAGTCAGATATACAGACAAGAGTGTCGACGACGAACAGCACGATTTCCGCCAAACGGGAATTACTCGAAAAGCGATGGGATTGACAGCCTTCTATTTCTTCAATAATCGAAAATATGCCCAAGCCGCGGCCTATTGCTTCTCAAAATATCAAAAACGCAGCGCCGGCTCTTGGTTGGCGGGCTTAAGTTTTCAGCATTTCGACGCGAAGGCTAACGACGAGTTGCCCGACGATGTCCCCGATTACATTCATTTGCAGAATGTTCTCCCCATCTTGTATGACGATTATTGCGTTCTATTCGGCTACGGCTACAACTGGGTGTTGAACCGTCACTGGTTGTTGAACCTTACGGCGACACCCTATATCGGATATCGCAACAACTATTACCACGCTGACGACAAGACGAGCGCTATTTCGCTCAATTTACGTGCAAGGTTGGGTTTAGTGTATAACCACCCAAAATTCTTTGCGGGATTTCAGAGTTTCGCCGACCATCACAACTACAGAGTTCATGGCACCCGCCTTATCAATTCATTGATAGATTTTAATTTATTGGTAGGATTAAGATTCTAATAGACAATTATAGCAAGTGACAGAAAATATTATAAAACGTAACGATATGATTAAGAAAAATGCTTTTATGTGGGCAGTGGGAATCGCGGCGGTCAGCGTTTTGACCGGCTGCCACATCGACATGCCCCAGGAAACGGTTTCATCGTTTGAGACGATGAGGGTTGACACGACCGACATCGTGCTTCCTATTAAATTCAGTGCGAAAATGCAAGGTCAGGACGATGTGAATATCACGCCTCAGGTCAGTGGTCAGTTGATGAAAATTTACGTGACTGAAGGCCAGATAGTGAAAAAAGGCCAACTGCTTTTCTCCATCGATTCGCGAAATGCACAGCACGACGTCGAGTCGGCACGCGCAAATCTTCAAGCGGCTCAATCCAACCTTCAGGCTGCAATCGCTCAGGAAAACAGCGCCCAATTGGAGTATGAGAGCAACAAGAACCTGTACGAAAAACACATTGTCAGCAAATATATGCTCGACAATTCGTTTAACAGTTACAAACAGGCTCAGGCCGCTGTCAGCCAGGCAAGGGCCTCAATTTCCCAGGCTAATGCCGCTCTTAACCGTGCCAAAGTGAATCTTGGCTTCTGCACAATTGCATCGCCCGTGGCGGGTGTCATCGGTGAGATTCCCGTATCTACCGGCGACCAGGTATCGCCCGGAACGCAACTGACGATGGTCAGCGGCAATCAACAGATGGACGCTTTGTTCTCCTTGCCGGAGTCGATTCTCGAACTGAACGTGTCGTCGGAATCTTATCGTTCAATCGATGAGGCTTTGAAACTTTTCCCCGACGTTCAATTCGTGATGAAGAATGGTACGGAATACCCCCTCAAGGGCCGCGTGTCAAGCGCCACCGGTGTCGTGAACGCCACGACGGGTACTATCGCATGTAAAGCAACATTCCCCAATCCCGAAGGCAAACTTTTCTCGGGTATTCAAGGCACGGTGGTCATTCCGTCGCACGAGAAAGGCGTGATGGTGATTCCTCAAACCGCAGTTTTGCGCCTTCAAGATAAAACATTGGTTTACAAGGTTAAACCCGACAGCACCGCCACAGCCGTCATTGTCGCCACTACCGACACCGGCAACGGCAAGGACTTTATCGTCACCTCCGGTCTCAACGTTGGCGACCGTATCGTGACCGTCGGAGCAAACAACATAACGGAAGGTCAACGCGTACTGTTCCCCGCAGCACAAACCAACAAGTAAGCCATGAAAGGGAATATGTTTATCTCGCGATATGTGATGGCTTGCGCCATCTCTATCGTCCTTGTCTTAGTGGGATTCATTGCGATGAAGACCATGT